>NZ_NUMC01000038.1:0-54061 GCF_002577655.1 Bacillus sp. AFS040349
GTTGTTGGGTGTGTGGTAACCTCAATTATCCATAGAATTTAGGGGGTGGCAATTTTTTTGCTTAAAAAGCCCTCTATTATAGGATTTTATAGCCTATTTCTATATAAAGTTTTGACAATACGGTATTTTAAAAAGGAGTTTTTTTATGAATTTAATTTTAACAATTCTCTCTGCTTTAGGGTCTTTTATAGTAACCAATATCGATGATATTTTTGTTTTGATGTTGCTGTTCTCTCAGGCAAGTTCACAAGCGAAAGCAAGTAATGGCCGAACGGTTAACATGCAGCCGAAGGGAAACCGTATTTACCCTAGAGATATAGTCATTGGCCAATATCTTGGTTTTGCACTTTTAGTTTTAATCAGTCTCTTAGCAACATTTGGAGTAACACTCATTCCTGATCAGTGGGTAGGTTTACTAGGATTAATCCCGATCTACTTAGGAGTTAAACTGTTTATAAAGGGTGAAGATGAAGATGAAGGTGCTATTCTTTCTAGTTTAAATTCAGGAAGATTTAACAAACTCTTTATGAGTATAGCCTTCATCACATTTGCCAATGGTGGAGACAATATTGGAATTTATGTTCCGTTCTTTTCTACTTTAAATAACAACCAACTGGTCATTACAGTTATTACTTTCTTTATAATGGTTGCGGTCTGGTGCTTAATCGGCTATCGTCTAGCAAGATTCAGATATGTTTCTGAAACACTCGAGAAATACGGCCGATGGGTTATTCCAATTGTTTTTATAGGATTAGGCCTTTATATCATGGCAGAAAGTAATATATTTTCTAACCTATGGGATCACTTCGTAAATTTTGAAAATAATTAAATTCTCAATTAACCGTAATGGTTTACGATCATTTTACTGATAAATCCCGTTTACTTTTAAAGTATTAAGTATAATTCTTTATAGAAAATAGAACTCCGAGGTGACGACTTTGTATTGGATCATTATTCTCACAGTAAGTATTGATCAATTATGTAAATATTTAGTTCGAAATTTTATGGATTACGGGCAATCCATTCCACTTATCAATGGTGTTTTTCAATTAACATCTCATCGCAATGCGGGTGCTGCCTGGGGAATTTTTTCGGGACAAAAAATTTTCTTAATTAGCATTGCAATTATTGTTATAGTCGTTGGTCTTATTTATTCTCGTAGAGTAACTGATAAGCTAACGCGTATAGCCTTTGGCTTATTTATAGGAGGTGCAATGGGAAACGTTGTAGACCGTTTAATTTTTGGTGAAGTAACAGATATGTTCGAAGTTACATTTATTAATTATCCAATTTTTAATACTGCGGATGTATTTTTAGTTAGTGGAGTTATTTTATTCCTTATTAGTACTTATAAAGAGTCAAAATTAGAAAGTAATCAATCTTAAAAAGAATCTTCATTGTTTTCGTATTTTATATATATGGGTATAATGGGGACAAAGGAGGGTGGAAGTATTGAAAAAATTACTTACGTCTATAGTAGCTGTTGCTTTATTTCTAGGTATTGGTACTGCTGCTTTTGCACATTCAAACAGCACTCCTGGTCAAGGGAACGGAAATTGGCAACAAATGATGGATTATTGTTCTGAAATGATGAATTCTTTCATGAATAATCATCAAAACAATATCCAGCATGAAACCTCCACATCAAAGAATTTAAATATAGAACAGACTAATTCAAATGATAGTACCACGAATAACCACCAGAACCAAAACCATTCTATGTATGACGATTGTTGATAGGAAATAAACAACAAAAAAGAAAGAGCATGGGCTACAATAAATGTCCAAGCTCTTTCTTTGTTTAGCAATAAAAAATAGATTCTCCTCAAAACCAAAACAGTTTCCTATTGTAGCTTTAAAATAAAGTTTAATCAAAAACGTTCAACAAACCCATATTCTACGGCACAAAAAAAGAATCCATTTTGAAAAAAGATTGATCAAAATGGATTCTCATATCAATACTTAGTTCAATTTTTCATAAAAAAGTTTGATCATTTCGTTAAAGATGGATCTTTATTTAGGTTAGTTCTTTGATATAGATCGTTACATTCCCCAAACAGCAACTACCTTGAGGATTGTTTACTTCACAACCACATCGGTTTTCACTTATATTTTCACGAATATGTTCTACTGGATTAGGAGTAATTCCACTTTCAGCATATTGTTTAATTTTTTCTTTTGTCCAACCAAAACAATAGCAGACAGGAACAACTGTGGCATTATCTTTTTGATGAACAGAAACCTTAATTTCTGACTTTAGATACGTTTTTTTATCCGTATCATAATAAACAACACTACAATCTTTTGACGAACAAAAATAATGAGTTAAACCTGCATTCAATGTACCTAAAATTGTTGGTTTTAACATTGATTTTAACGTAATTATTTTTACTTTTTTCCCTTTTACATTACAAGAAGGACACAACTCATTACTACTACTTTCAGAAACTTGTCCTTTTGTAGAACAACAATCAGACATATTCTACGCTCTCCCTTTTTATTGGCGTGGTGAAATAGCATTGTCGGTACACCAATTAAACATATACCTGCACCTACCTAGTCATATAAATCTGGTGCTTCTTTATCAATCTTTTTTATAAATTATCAGACTTTGTTATAAATTATCAAACTTTAAAATAAGCCACACTAGTGGATATGAGGAGCTAATTGCTCAAACATCCAATGAAGCCCAAAATTCAAAAAAACCCCCCCAAAAAAGAAGAGAATAATGGGCCTATCCTCTGTCGCATTCACAACAGGTAATAAATCAGTTAAAGCTATGTATAAAAATATACCTGCAGTTAATGAAAGTGAAATGGCAAGAATGCTACTTTGTAAAGAAACGAGTTCTGTTAGAAACAAAGCTGTTGTAGCCCCCACTATGGTAGATAAACCTAATAAAACAGATGCGCTAATAGCCTTCTTTTTGCTTTTCAAGCTTGTAAATACAATGGAGGATATAGTCAGGTATCTTATGTAGTAGGACGGCAATTAATACGACAAAACCTAATCCTTTGTTTATTGCAAAACTAGCTACAATTGATAAACCATCAAAAAAAGTGTGTATTATCATGCCTATTAATGCACCATACATTGTAGTATGGGTTTGAGATTGATGTGTCTCTTCTCCAAAATGAAAATGAGGTGCTACCAGCTGTTGAAATAAAAATATGATGCCAAAACCTAAAATGATATAGATTGAACTTGATTCCATTATTTCTAAAGCTTCTGGTACTAGATCCATAATTGCAATTGAGAAAAGTAATCCGGAACTTAGTGCCATTAGGGCATGTAAACTTCTTCTGGACCAATTTTTCTTAAGAAAAATAACAAAACCGCCCAAAACATTAGCTAAAGCTGCTGTTATTACATAAAAAATGATTTCCCTTTCCATTAATCGTCACTCCATTAAAATAATAAAAATAATTCGACCTGCACATGGTGCAGGTCATTCTAAATATAAATATGCTACTTTTACGAATTATTTTTTATTCAGCTGTCCATAACTCCTTTCAGCTGACCTCTTTGAATTCTCGATTATAAAAATATCTAAACGCTACGATGGATAGGAGTACCGACACAGCCGCGAATACCGCCAAAATAAGAGACTGTTGCCACACTATACTATAATCGCCAATTCCAATAATTTCACGAAGTCCCGTTACAGAGTAGTACATAGGCAGCAAGCGCTGAAATGGCTGCAGTTCGGGTGCAATTAGTTCCACCGGATAGGTCCCTCCACTAGTTGTCAACTGAAGGATCAAAATTATCACAGCAACAAAACGTCCTGGATTTCCAAAAGTGGTTACTAAAAATTGAATGATAAACATAAAGGTAAGACTGGTTATTAAAGTAAACAAGTAAAAAAGTGGTACACTTGTTACTTCAACGTCCAACCCAAATAAAATAATTGTTGCAGCAATTATTGACTGTAATAATGATACGGGTAACAGTACGGTTAACTTGGACGTAAACCATTGAAATCCGGATCTAGGTGCTCGTACCGGTTCTTTCATTGGAAAAATGATGGACAACATTAATGGACCAATAAACAATCCTAAAGATAAAAAGTATGGAGCTGAACCGATACCATAGGTTGAATCATCCGATACATTGCTACGCTCGATTGTTACTGGAGAAGCAAACAGTCTATTGCGAACACTATTATTGGTTTGGATGTTAGAAACTTGTTTTTCTCCTTCGCGTAACCCGCTTTCAAGAGAATCAAGTCCTGATAAAATTTTTTGTTCACCAGCAGACAGCGAGTTTAAACTAGTGATGATTTCTTTCCAGCCTGTTTCAACAGCAGTCATTCCCTCCGTTAGCTTAGCTGCCCCAACATTGATAGCTTCACTGCCAGCAGAAGCATTTATCATCCCCTCTGCAGCCTTACCAATCCCTTGATTTAAATTTTGCTGTCCATTAGAAAACTGGCTAAAGCCTTCCTTGATGTCCTTTTGAGCAGCAAACAGCTTTTCAGATGAATCGGTAAGTTTTACCTGGCTATTCTTTATTGTTTCTAAAGAAGAGGATAAACGCTCTAGATTTGTTTGGATTTCTTGTTCCCCTGATTGTAAGCTCCTTGAAGACGTAGAAAGATTTTCGGCAGTTCTAAGGAGTGCTTGAAACTCAGGGTCTTCTTGCAATTCCGGTTTTTTAGCTGCATAGCTTCTCATAGCACTTTCCAAATCCGCCATTCCTTGAGTTAGCTGTCCTTGGGCAGCTACTGCTTCAGAGTGTTTAACTGATAGTGCATTTGCCCCGTCAGCTACCTCTTTAGTTCCTCCCTTAAGTTTTTGCTGCCCACTATTGAATTGATTTAGATTATCACCAAATGTTTGTAAAGAGTCACGCATAGTTGCTGTATTCTTTGTTAACCTCTCAGATCCATTACGAATGTCAGCCATTCCAGTGTTCAGTTGCTGAAGCCCATCCGACAATTCAGATGTTTTCTCCTGAATTAAAGATGTACCCCTTACCAGTTCACTAAGAGACGTACTTTTTTCCTGCATCGTATTTATAAGGCTGCTCGTACCAATATAGAGCTGGTCCATTCCTTCAGAAAGATTTTTTGTTCCTTCTGCACCTTTTGCAAATCCTGCTCCAACCTCACTGAATTTTTCAAACATTACTTCCGTAAACTTCTCTGTAAGATTTTCAGATATTGTTTTGCGAAGGTTTTCCGCTACAGTATCTGTTATTTTAGTCGATACGAAGTTATACCCTTGATTTGGTATGTATCTAAGCTGGGCATGTTGCGGACTTGGGGCTATTATACTGGTTGCATTTTTAGAAAAGTTCTTTGGAATTTCAATGACAGCATAATACTTGTTTGTTTTAATTCCTTCTAAGCCTTCTTCTTTAGACACAAAACTCCACTTGAGCTTTTGATCTGATTTTAATTTGCTGACTATTTCATCTCCAATCGAAATTCTTTCATTGTTATAGCTAACCGGCCGATCTAAATTAACCACTGCCACAGGCAAATTCTCGACTTGTCCATAGGGATCCCAGAAGGCCCAAATAAACATACCCGCATAAATAATTGGCATAAATAAAATGGCTATAATCGGAATTAACAGCTTCTTATTACGAATAATAGCTGACCACTCAGCTCGCATACTTATCTCTCCTTAAACTAACCACTATAGGTATTGATAAAAGACCATAAAATTCTTCTTAAAGATATTGTAAATTTTGACTAGACATTTAATTGCTAACCCATTAGTATCCATTTATTCCTTTAAATCAAAAATAATTCAACCTGTACTTGGAAAAGTCCAGATCTCCTTCTTTAAATTATTATTTTTTATTCAGCATATGAATAGCATGTCCCATAACACCTTCAGCAGCTTCCATCAGTGGCTCAGGTAAAGTTGGGTGTGCATGAATCGTAAGGCTGAGATCTTCTGCAGTTGCCCCTGACTCAATTGCAAAAACTGCTTCAGCAATAAGAGATGATACTTCTGGCCCTACCATTTGTACACCTAACACCCGATTAGATTCTTTATCCGCCACAACTTGTACAAAACCATCGGCATCCGAAACAGATAAAGCTCTTCCGTTAGCTTGGAATGGAAAGCGACTAGAAACCGTTTCATATCCTTCTTCCTTTGCTTCCTTCTCCGTTAAACCTGTATAAGCTACTTCAGGATCGCTGAAAATAACAAAAGGCATAGCCTGAAAATCAATCTCGCTTTTTAACCCACTTATCACCTCTGCAGCTATCTTACCTTCGTAACTAGCTTTATGAGCAAGGAGGTAACCACCAGCACAGTCCCCGATCGCATATACATGTTCAACATTTGTTTGACATTTATCATTTATCTTAATAAAACCGCGTTGGTCTAATTCAACCTCGATATTTTCCAATCCAACTTTTCCTGTGTTCGGTTTTCTTCCAATGGAAACTAAGCAATAATCCCCTTTAATTATCTCTTCCTTTCCATTAACCTGAACACGAACGTTTACTTCATCGCCTGTATTTTCTCCGCCTTGGACTAAAGCATTCGTTATAACTGTGATTCCAAGTTCCTTTAAATGACGTTTTACTACATTCGTAAGCATAGGGTCCGTACCTGGAAGAATTGTATCTGATCCCTCAAGAATGGTCACTTTAGCCCCAAATTTAGCATAAGCAGTTCCCAACTCCAAACCGATATAACCACCACCTACTACAACTAAATGTTTTGGTACTTCTTGAAGCATCAATGCCTCAGTTGAAGAGATAATTCTTTTTCTATCAAATGGCATACTTTTTAACTCAGTAGGTAATGATCCTATCGCAAGGATTAAGTCTTTGTATGAAAAGAATTGTTCTTCGTTACCAATTTTGATTTTGGCAACATAGGGTTCAGTAAGATAAGCTTCCCCACTAATGACTTCCACTCCATTGCCTTTCAGTAAAGTCCGAACTCCATTCGTTAGTTTATTTACTATACCGTCCTTCCACTTCACTACCTCAGACATTTCTACTTCAACTACACCAGAAACCTTTATCCCCATTGAGCTGGCATACTTTATGTGTTTTACTCGTTCAGAAGCACTGATAAGAGCCTTTGAAGGTATACACCCACGGTTAAGGCAAACCCCTCCTAATTCTGCTTTATCCACTAAAACCACCTTTTTCCCTAACTGAGCGGCACGTATAGCCGCCACATAACCTCCTGATCCTGCGCCTATCACTAACAAATCTAGTTCTTTTTTCACTTCAACAGTCATTTCAGTTTCCTCCTTCGAATTTATAAAAAATAAAAATTTTAGTCTCATGTGGATACCAATATGTAATATAAAGCTGCTGTTTTTACTTATACCCAATCTTTCCATTTTTAATTAGGCTGGATATTTAGAAGTTATACTATTATTGATGACATCATTATTAGAAAAGGCTTTCCAATCTGTCTGGAAAGCCCTTTTTAGTCCTTTTCCCTTTATTCTTTAACTCTCATTAGTCGCAAACCATTTAGTGCTACCAGAAGGGTTGCACCCATATCAGAAAGGATAGCAATCCAGAGGGTTAACCAACCTGGGATAACCAATATTAAGGCAATAAATTTAATAGCAATTGCAAAAGTAATGTTAGCTTTAATTATATTTAGAGTTTTTCGGCTAAGTTTTACAGTGAATGGAAGTTTTCTTAAATCGTCACCCATTAGAGCGACATCTGCTGTTTCCAGGGCTGTATCTGTACCAGCTCCACCCATTGCAATACCAACTGTTGAGGCCGCCAATGCAGGTGCATCATTGACACCATCTCCTACCATAGCTACATTGCCATACTCGGATCTTAACTGTTTAATAAAGTCTAATTTGTCCTGTGGCATTAATTCTGCCTCAATATCAGATACTCCAACCTGCCCTCCGATAGCCTTAGCAGTACCTTTGTTATCACCTGTAAGCATAATTGTTTTTTTGATTCCAAGTTGATGTAACTTTTGAATAATTTCCTTACTTGATTCACGAACTTCATCAGCAACTGCAAGAATTCCAAGTATTTCTTTTTCGGTTCCAATAATCATGGCTGTTTTACCTTGATTTTGAAGAGTAGTAACATTTTGCTCTAAGTCTTTATCGAAATTAGAAATTGCTAATTCTTTAAAGAGTCTCGGGCTACCGATATAATAAGTCGTCCCATTTACAATACCTTTGATACCCTTACCTGTAATAGAAGAGAAGTCCTCTACCTGTACGTCAGAATAAGAAATGTTCTCCTCTTCTGCTTTTTTCATAATCGCAGATGCAAGTGGATGCTGAGAACGATACTCTAATGCAGTAATGATGGATAGTAATTCTTTTTCATTCATCTGATTGTTCAACACATTATAATCAGTTACAGCTGGAACCCCTTTTGTTAAGGTACCTGTTTTATCAAATGCTATGGCCTTTAAGGCACCCATTTCTTCTAAATACACTCCGCCTTTTACAAGTACACCTTTTTTCGCAGCATTCCCAATCGCTGAAACAATAGAAATCGGAGTCGATATGACCAACGCACATGGACACCCAACAACTAGAACAGCTAATCCTTGATAAACCCATGTTTCCCAACTGCCATCAAAGAGTAAAGGAGGGACTACCGCAACTAATGCTGCAATGATCATAATGATCGGTGTGTAATATTTGGCAAATTTATCGACAAATGCTTGCGAAGGAGCACGTTCTCCCTGTGCTTCCTCTACAAGATGAATAATTTTAGAAATCGTTGTATCTTCTACAAGTTTCGTTATTTTTACTTCAAGTAATCCTTCTTCATTTAAGGTACCTGCAAATACTTCATCATCAACTGTTTTCTCAACAGGGACTGATTCACCGGTAATAGCTGCTTGGTTGACTGCAGAGTAGCCACTTACGACTACACCATCCATCGCAATCTTTTGACCAGGTTTGACAATCATAATATCCCCAACAGCAATATCATCGACATGAATCATTATTTCTTGTCCATTACGTCTAACGAGTGCCTCTTTAGGAGCGATATCCATTAATGAACGAATCGATTGTCTTGCCCTATCCATAGAGAATCGCTCAAGTGCTTCACTGATTGCAAAGAGAATAACAACAATGGCAACTTCTGCCCATTCTCCAATAATAGCACCACCTATAACAGCTACTGTCATAAGGGTTTTCATGTCAAATTCAAAGCGGAGTAAGTTTTTTAAACCGACTTTAAAAAGTGACAACCCTCCGATAACCATGGATGCTAAAAACAATAAGGTAGTAACAATGTTCTCTTCTCCATTCACATTTGAGGAAAGGTAACCAAAGGCGATCAATAAAGAAGCATAAAGTAGAGTACTGTGCTTTTTATAAAACGGCACTTTCTCTTCTTTCGTATCTTCTTTTACCTCTTGTGAAACTTGGCGAGCAGATTTTTCAGGAGTCACTTTAAGATTCTCGAATGCACCGGCTTTTTCTAGTTCTTCAATTGTTGCATTACCGTAAACAGCAATTTTAGATGCACCAAAATTTACTTTTGCATCCTCTACTCCAGGAAGCTGTTTTACATTATTCTCGAATTTTCCTGCACAGTTTGCGCATGTAAATCCTTCAACACGGTATACGTTTTTGTCCTCTTTAACCTCTGATTTAGCTTCCCGTCTTGGTTTTTCAGGAGCCACTTTAAGATTCTCGAATGCACCAGCTTTTTCTAGCTCTTCAATCGTTGCATCACCATAAACGGATATCTTAGATGCTCCAAAATTCACTTTTGCATCCTGTACTCCTGGAAGTTTTTTAACATTATTTTCAAACTTCCCTGCACAATTTGCGCATGTAAACCCCTGAACGCGGTAAACATTTTTTTCAGCCTCTAATGCTTTTGCTTCAGACAATTTTTACAACCTCCTTATGATGTGCAAATGCAACTTGTATTAGTTGCTTTACATGCTCATCATCTAATGAATAGTAGACTAACTTTCCTTCTTTTCGATAATTAGCTAATCCAAGATTTTTAAGTAACCTCAAATGATGAGATGTAGTGGCAGTTGTAGCACCAACAATATTTGCTACATCACATACACACAATTCATCTTCTAAAGAGAGACTATATGCAATTTTAATCCTAGTATCGTCTGATAATGCTTTAAAAATTTTGGCTACTTCCAAAGGATTTTGTTGGATTAGTTCATTTTTAACTCTTATGACTTTTTCGTCATCTATACACGTAACTTCACATGCATCATTTTGCAAGTTTTCCACCCCACATCAATCAAATGTTTGTTTGATTATTATTATATGCAAACAAAAACAAATAGTCAAATATATGTTTGAATATAAATCAAAAAATATTTTTTATATTTTTTAGTTTGTAATAAATAATTCTAATATATAACTAAATTTAATTTCCATTTATGTAGAACACCTAGAATGAGTACGTCAGGTAAACACAGATTTAAACATAGAGTTTTTTTCACCATAAAAGGCCCGATTTCTCCCGTGTTAGAAAAATCAGGCTTTGTTTTTTAAATTCTCAATAAACATTAGGGGGTCTACCTATAAAACGGTTTTCCGATAATTATGGAGTCACTTTTTTATTTATCTTTCTAATGAATATCCATAATTTAGTGTGATTATACCTTTCGTTTAACATTCTTTATCACTACTTTACTATGTGGAATACTTGGTATGCTCACCATGCTGTAACTTAAATCCTGGTTAGGAATTTCATATTCCATACGCTTGGCCAGATAATCAAGACTTACTTTCATGACTTCAATGGTGACCCACTCTCCAGCACAGCGATGACCCATAAAGTAATCACCACCACCCTGCGGAATGAAGCCAAATGGGCTTCCTTCCCATTTAGCAAACCGATCAGGACTGAACAAATCTGGGTTTTCCCAAATTTCAGGGTCATGATTTGTGCCATAAAGATCCAGTAAAGTTAATGTACCTTCTTCAAATTTATAGCCGTTCCAGGTGAAATCTTTTTTTACCAATGCTACGACAAACGGAAAAAACGGATAAAAACGGCGAACTTCCTGTACAAACATCTGAGCATATTTTTCATCAAGGGATTCAAGTTTCTCCCTTTCTTCCGGATAATGATACAATGCCAGCGCAGTGAAATTGATGAATATAGCGATCGCCACAATAGGTCTCAAGATATTGATCACTTCCACAGCAGCAGTCTCGGTATCCAAAAGATTCCCTTCTAAATCGCGATGCCAGGCAAATATATGTAAAGCTGTATCTTCTGGAGGATTTATTTCCTCATTACGCACCTTATCAACCAACTCACCAATCCAATTTTCTACTTTATTTCTTGCATTTCTCGCTAGCCAATGATTTGGACCAACGGCAGCCGGAGACTCGAACATCGCCGCCAAGTCTTTTGTCAATTCCTTAACATCGTCTTCTTCCAACGGGACACCTGCCCACTGGCAGGCTGTTCTGCATAGGATTTCTTTTACTTCTTCATAAAGAATAACTTCATCCATCTGTCCCCATTTATTTAGTGCTGTCTTCCACTGTATTTTTGTAATGTTTGTTAAGTTTTGAAGTCCTTTAGGAGACATGATGGACATAAACATTTCTTTCCGATGTTTGTGATCTTGTCCATCCAATGCCTGCACACCATTCTTCCCAAACAATGTTTGAACCGCCCGGTTCGGTGCTGCATCTTTCCTTTTGAATTTTTCAGTGTCATAAAAAACTTTCGCAGCTTCCTTTCCTACCATGCAAATCGCTTTCTTTCCTAACAATCGGGTCTCAAATATATCAGAATTAAAACTTTTACGTCTGTTCAAAATGTACATGTATCCTTCTCTCATAAGGCTTAAGCTATGATCTATGCCCTCTTCCCGAGGCATTTGATTTGTATCTGCCATATCATTCATCTCCATTTTCATTAGTGATGTTTTTATTCTTTGTAACTTTTCCCTATTTACTCATAAAAAAACTTGGATCACATACCACATATTGAACATTATCAAGATAAAGAAAATGGCTGCCGACTTTGTCGACAGCCTGAGACCCTAATCCAAATTAGGGTCTTTTTATTTTTTTTGTTTATTCTGAGTGTGCCCTGTTTAAAATGTAGTAAAATCAATGGGTTGTTTCGACTGGAAGATCCTTTTATACTAAATTAACAGCAATCTATATTTGATTTTTTCATCATTTTCTTACAATCTTTCATTTTCATTTTTCCATTTTTTGTCATTTCACAACAATCCATTTGACAGTTCATTTCCTCACACATTTCCATACATTCTTTTTTTGATTGACAACAATCCATCTCTTCCGATTGTGCTGCATAAACAGAACCACTAAATGCCATCACTACTAAAAATGCTAAAGAAAATATTATTTTTCTCAACCCTTTTCCCCCTTATGTAAAAATGATTGATGTGTCCAATGGTATTATACTATACCGCTAATTAACACTCACTAGATTTCTAACACTACAAACATAAGAAACGAGAGCTTAGGATAACAAGCTCCCGTTTTAATAGAATTAGTAAGCTTTATATTGGTTGAACACCTGATCCACCACAACAACCACATCTTTTGCCACCATGACAACACGGACAACATCCACTTCCCTGACAATGAGGACATCCTCTCCCACTACAACAACAGCACATACCAGCACCACCACAATAACGACAACATCCTGCGCCTTGGCAGCAATGACATTTATGCATACATACACCTCCATAAGATAACCACGCATAGTATATATATTTACTTGGTGTCAAGTTTAAACATGCCTATCTAAATTAATAATTTAGTTATAATAAATACTCTATACATTTCTAGTTATCACCCCCTTAATCGCTAAGGGGGTTCAAATTGTCACAATTTATGGTCATTTAACATCTAATTTTTGATTTTTGGTGATGTTTTTCATAGTGACCCCTTATTCTTTAAATCGTTTCCGGACCCCATGACTGTAAGTTTCTCTTTAAAAAGAAAAGATATATCGTAATTCTTAGGAAGATCTTTCAATTGGCAGACGTTCTTGCATGTTTAGCTTAAATGTCCCATACGGGTTTACATGGGCATAGATTAATGGTGTTAAGGCTCTAAAATCCTCAGGAGTTAACTTTTGAAGAAGAGATTTATTTTGTTCCAAAAGTACCTCTTGAATCATCAGTGTATTAATTAACACCAAACAGTTTTGAAGAAGATGGAGAGCAAGTACAGCGACTTCTTGATCTTCCATTCGGTTTGTTTGAATTTCTCCTCCTTTTCCGTAAAAAATAAAGCTATTGGCTGAGTTCCAGTTTTCAACGACATTTAACCCTTCATGGATTTCTCTTCGGACTTCTTCTGATGATAAATACTCACAAAGGAAGATCGTTTTTAACACTTTTCCTAATTCGCTGAGTGCCCGATACGTTGGATGCCCACTATTACGAGTGAAACGCTTGAGAATCGCCTCTGTTTCAGCTGTACCCAATCGTAAAGCAGTTGCATATTTAATCATTTGATCATACTGTTGTTCAATTAAACTCCATTTAATCGCTCTTGTTAAAACAGGCTGTAAGTTTGGATATGAGTCTTGCATGCCTACATCTGGACGATACAGTTTTTGAGCATGAATGGCTTTAAATCTCGGCATTAGTTGGAATCCAAGCAAATGACAAAAAGCGAAGGCAACTTCACTTTGACCGTGTGTATCCACGTAGTTTTTTTCTACTTCCATATTTGTGCAATGACGAAGTAACCCTTCGATCATAGAAGCTACTTCTGATGAAGAACAGGATTTTAGTTGCGAATAAATACATGTAGAGTTCTTTTCCACGTGCCAATAAATCATTACTCCACGTCCCCTATATCGAATATGCCATTCAGTCAACAAGTTCTGATCCCAAGCCCCAAACTTTTTACTATCAGACGCACATGCAGTTGTTCCTTCACCCCATACTTCTGTTACACGAGCATCTAGAATGGCATTGGTTACCTTTGAAATGGCTTGCCGTAGGTTCTCTTTATGGATGAATTTCCGCCGTACATAGAGTAAGTCCTTGTAACTTCCCCCATGTTCACCAGCCGCAATTCGCTTTAATCCTGTGTTTGTTCCCAATCCATATAAGCAAAGAATAAGTCTTCGTTGCAGTGTTTCCTTATCAAGGATCTCACGATTACCTAGCGTTTGGAACACATCTGTCAGATGTACACGTAAATCTACCTCTTTTAAAATATCCAAAAGATTGGTCATGGGCCAACGCTTCATGACCTCTGCCTTTACGAGATTTAGGTTAACCGGTTCAGCCTGTGCCTGTAAAGGTGACACAGAAATCCAGCCATTTCCCTTACTCAATATACGTACCTTGGAGTTATTTTTAACACTTCTATTTAATTTCTCGAGAGCCGTATTCATACTCTGTTTCAGTTCGTGAATAAGTGTTTGTACTTCAAGGGGCTTACAAAGCGCTTCATAATGTTTTTCTCTATTTTGTTCAAAATCTTTTGGTAAATCTTCCTCTGGGTTTCTATACCGATCAGCTCCGACTACCCATACTTCTTTACAACGTAATCGATCTCGCAGAGCTTGGAGTACACAGATTTCATAATTCATTCGGTTTACACGGTTTGTTTCTTTATCAATGACCGTATCAATCCAACCTGGCTTAACGATTCCTTCAATTGGGATATAATCTGTTTCATTATATGTATACTGATTGGTAAGCTTATATTGTGTAAGTAAATCAATTGCATCTATCACAGGTCGATGCACATCATTATTGGATTGAAATTCTAGAATATCAAGTAAAGCTGGAACCATTCTTCTGTAATGAGTACCGTAGGAGGATCTCATAACAGTATGTACTTTTTGTTTATAGGAGGGACCTGTATGTTTCATTTCCTTCACAATATCTTTTAATTTATCTTCGCCTACGACAGGAAATAAAACATCTCGCACAATACCGTCTGGTTGTTCCACTGCCTTTTCAGCCATGCGGAACAATACGTTTGTCTTCCCACTTACTTTACGAAAATCCCGTAAAAATTCTTTTTCTACTTTTCGTTCCGCCCGAGCACCGATTCGATGAACAATTTGGATAATGAGCTCAACTAAGTTATCCGTAATTTCTCTACCTCTACACCAAAAGAAAGCTGCCAACAAAGTATAACGGATCGGATCAGGATGCCTGCGCAACTCTCTAATATCTTCAGAAACAGCTCGCTGTCTGTACGTTCGGATCATCTTGGGTGAAACACCGTAGAATAAATTTGGTGGAAGCTGTATATCTCGTACTGTTCGTAGTTTTTCTATCTCTTGAAATAAACTGTCTAACCCGATTCTTCCAGGATCAGATACAAGCTCTCGGAAACTAAGAATGGTTTGATCTTTTTCTATCTGTTCTGTATGGGACCAAGTACGTATAAACGTATCTAACTTAGATTGAGAGTGATCAGAAAGTTTAGAGTAAATGGATTGAGAAATCCGGTCCTCATACTGATAAATGGCTGACTTGATGTTTCGCTCTAAATGGTCATGAGCTGGGGGAACAATTTGTTGTTTTCTTAGGTGATGTAGTACATGTTTTCTTACTCTGTCTATTTGTAGCTCCTGCGGTAAGATGTTAGCCTGAAGCCAGGATTTTACTTGTTCCATATCAGTAAGGGTGCTGTCCCTAAATCCCATGTAATCGCGAATTTGAGCACGATGATATTTAATTGACCTTCCGTCCCAATCGTACGCTTGAAATAAATCCGCAGGTACATCTACTTGCTTGGCAATGTATTGAATAACATCTTTACTTATTTCCTGTTTCCCTTTTGGAAAACGTCCCTGATATTGAAAGAACTTTAGTAGAACGGCAAACCCCAGTCGTGTTCCTCCATATCTGTTTCCGAGTAAACGCATTTCTTCTGGAATAACGGTAAAATGTTCAATAAGTTCTTCTAAGTCCCAATTTTGCTTCACTTTGTTTTTCCTCCTTATCATACGTATCAGCAAAATCTTATAGGAATTCAGAATATAAAAAAAGTCCCTAGAGTCAGGACTGAATCAATAAAAAGATTTACTTTGCCCCTGGTTGCACGAACGCTGGTACTGGGCCTCTTTGTGATTTTTATTGATTATGCATGATTTTATACAACGTTGATAGATCAACTTTTTCAGGGTATTCACTTACTTTTTGTTAGTGGTCTTTTTGCATAAAATCCTGTATGAAAAAAGAGTGTATATTAAGATTTTCTTGGATACTTTTGGGGTTCTTCAAGGAGTCGTTGTTTTTAAGTGGATATTTTTAGTCTGTTCCTGTTCCTGGGCCGTTAATATTAATTCTATTATGTTTTAAAACTTCCCCTAAATTATCTGCTTGTTTATTTTCATTAGGTTTAGTCATTCCAGATTTCTTTTCAAAATAAACGGTAATACCACCAATAATAACAATAGGTACTAAGAAATATAACCAAATCACAGAAAAATACCTCCTAATTTTTTATTTACTCATTACATCATATCATGATGTTAATGAGTTCCCTATTTTTAACAATTATGTTAGGTGGGTGTACAAGTATTTTGTAAAATATACATTATCTTATTTATATGTCATTAATATATAAATGTTTCATTGTTGTTATTGGAAAGGGGTTAGTACCATATATACGAATCCCATACACTAGTATTTAAAGATGAATTATAACCTACATAATCAGGGTCATCCATTTTGCCATTTTCTCTTATCTCACCCATTGATTGTTCAGTCATAGTGTGTTTTCCACCTTCTGGACAAGGCACATAATATTGTGTGATAACCTGATCTTCTTCTTTGATTGAATGTTCATGATTAGATGCTCAAAACATCGTGATAATAATACTCTTCTTCATAAAAATCCTCCTTAATAAAATTTTATAACTTTAGAAATTTATTTAGTAATTCGAAATAAATAACCATATACATCTGAAAAATCCAATAAAATACAATTTTAGTATTTTATACCTATAAACATATTCAACAATGTAAATTAACCTATAGAAAAGCCACCCTAGTTATATAACAAGGATGGCTTAGTTTAGACTTTAGTAGAAAGTTAAAGTGGTATCTTAGATACTACTTTTCTCTAAGTTAATTGTATTAAGCTTTTTTCAACTTATTCTTCAGTTCTTGCAAGTTTTTCAGCACCCTCTGGACTTAAATTGATTTTAACTTTGAATATTGATAGATTTTGATTTGAGATTTTCCCTGTTACAAGACATTCTTTCTCAGGCTGATAGGATTTTAAAATGATTTGATCGTTATTTACATAAATGGCAAGCGAATTGCTTTCTTCAATTTCCATACTTCAAGTAGTCCTCTTGGAAGGGTTATTCTTCCTAATGGATCGGTTTTTCTTACGATTCCTGTGGATCTCATTTTAATTTCTCCTTTTAAGAAAACCACCCATGTCAGGCAACTAGGGTGGTTGGTTTTAGACCATTGCTATCCTTTATAAATGCCTCTCCCTCTTGGTGTTACAGCACTAAGAGTCTTTTTTATTATATAGCTATAATTGAGTCTTGATCTACACTTTTTATCTTTCCAACTCTGAATGGTTTTGACGATAATTCTTTCTTTTCTTTTTACTTTCATACTCTTGAGTTTTTGTTGTCTATTCATTTCTTTTCCTGCTATTTCAATGCCTTTGATAACTGCATCTAATAAGCCAAGTCCTTTTTCTTGGAATTGAATTTGCTCTTTAAATTCAGGAACTTTGACTTCTATTTCACTTAATATATTTTTTTGACTTTCAAACTTAGTTCTATCTGAAATGCCTTCTTTGTTCATGTATTCTTGATAGTTATTACGAGCAATGACAGCACGATCATACTCTTGTTTTGCTGATTTAGAAATAAGCATTTTGCCTTTTAAAAATGGATTGTTTTCATATTTTTCAACAATCGCTTGGTGTTTTTCGTAATTTTTCAAATAACCTTCGGCACGCTGCAAGCGTGACTGGTTACGATTAACACGAGCAATCTCTTTATTTAATCTTTCAATCTCTTGCTTTCGGTTATTTACAGTCTTTTTAATATTCTCGATTGGAACAGTCTTGCCTTTACCGTATTTAGAATTAACCTCTACAAGATTCTTAGCTGTTTTAAAGCTGATATAACGCATTTCAGGACGTTTAGGATAAAAAAAAAGAAGCCACTTGACGAATAAAAGCATTTTCAAGGGCATTCTCGGCTTTCTGAAGAACATCACGTTCAGAACGGATGTATTGACGAGTGTTTTTGTTTTTCTCCAGGAATCCTGGAAGTTCTACTTCATGTTGTGTTTTAACCTGGTTAAATTCTATTTTGTTATTGAAACTAAGCTTATCACGGTGATAATTCAATTTTTCATCATGGAATTTAATTTCGGTTCTTGCTTTCGAAATATCTTGTTCAGCTTTCTCTTTTATGTTTCGATTTTCTTTTAATTTCAATGGATTAAGCCAATTAATACTCTCAATTCTCTTTTCAGCTTCTTGAATCTGTTTTTCGAAAGAGTCAATCCATCCGAAATGTTCTGAAGCCTTTCTGATCGTCTCATCTTTCCAACGAATATAGCTGTCATTTTTATTTAATCGTTCATCCCACTTATCAAGCTGTTCACGTCTTTTCGTGATGTTCTCAAAAGAAGGTTCATCCTTCAGAATTTTTGTGGCATTTTTCAAGTCTACACGCTCTGCAGAAGTATTATATTGTTGAGCTTTTTGTTGTTGATCTTGCTGGCGAGCTTTTTCTTGTTCAAGTGCTTGTTTTTCTTCACGGTACTTTTGAAGATCCACAACAAGAGCGTTGTATTCCTGACGATCACGGTTTAAATCTCCTTTTTCCGTACGGGCACCACGCTTTTCCATCTCATGAGCTACGTGGCCAAGATGAACAGTAGGCATCTGTTCAAGTCCGCGTGCTTCATGCGAAAGGTGTGAAATTCGTTATTGAATCCCCTCTTTTTCTAATGCTTTATTTGCATGATTCGCCCATTCCTCACGCCATTGTTCAAGCATTTCTTTCTTGTTCCAGTCACGATTTTTCGGACCGAATCCATCAGCTGAGATTTCTCTTGTAGTTAACATCACATGAGCATGAGGATTTTCTTTATCGTCTCTATGTATCGCAATATCAGCTATCATGCCTTTATTTACGAACTGTTCTTGAACATAGTTTTTAATTAATTCTTTTTGTTGGTCATTGCTTAACTCCCTAGGTAAAGCAATATTGATTTCTCTTGCTAATCGTGCGTCTTTCCTCTTTTCAGATTGCTCGACTTCATTCCAAAGACGCTCCCGATCACGAACCCATTCAGGAGAATTTTGAGGGGCAAGAATCATAGTATCTGGTTGAACTTCTCTACGATAAAATTTCATTTCACCGGTACGTTCATCTGTTAACCGTTCACCTGAACGATAAGAAGCAGAAGCAACAGCAGATTGCCCCTTCCCTCTTGAAATAACCTGTGCAAAAATGATAGATAGCCATGATTCTCACCTCTCTTTCGTCGCTACGCGAATACTATTTTGACCGAAACGGAAAAGGAAGTACCGAAGGTGGTTACTTTTCTGTTTTGGCTTCGCCGATAGGCCCTAAGTGATAAAGGACTGACTCTAGTCCTATTAGTCTCCTTCTATATTAAAGGACTTTTGCAAGGTCAACAGTTGGTGAAAATATTTGTTTAGAAGGTATCTTCACAAAAGAATTTGGGCGGAAAAAGTTAGAATTAAAAAAGGCACTCGGAATAAAATCACTCCGAATGCCTTTTGTCTAAAATCTGAAGTTTGACTCATAACGAGTCGTACCTTGTTTTACATATCCCACACCATTATTAACAGTGTACCAAATATGGTAACTAAAGCAATAATTACTCCGTAATATACATTAGCATAAATAGCTGCTTTATCTTCAGTTTCACCCGCGTGCATAAATACGACTAACTGGAGGCCTGCTTGTAAAAATGCTGTTATTAGCAAGACTGTCATCCCAACTGCAAACGACATATCGAAGAAGTAAATACCAAGTGCAACAACCGTAAGCACTAGAGAAAAGACATATCCCATTACTTGTTTCATCGGAAATAATTCACTCATCTTTACATCATTCCTTTCAAGTAGATGAAGCTGAAGATAAAGATCCACATAACATCAAGGAAATGCCAGTACAAACTGAAAATAAATGCTTTATTAGCGTTCTCTGGAGTTAACCCACGCTTTATAACTTGAATAACAATGAATAATCCCCAGAATAATCCAAGCATTACGTGAGCACCGTGAGTGCCAAGCGTTGTTAATAAAACTGACGTAAATGCACTCGTACCTATGCCTGCCCCTTCATGAACAAATGTTACGAATTCATAGATCTCAATGCCTAAGAATCCTAACCCAAGAAGAAGTGTAACAATAAAGAAATTAATCATCGCCTTCACTCGACCAAGGCGCATCGCATGAATACCAAGACCAACTGTGAAACTACTTGTTAAAAGCAAGAATGTTTCAATCATCACGGGAGTAATTTGGAAGATTTCTGCTCCATCGGGACCAGTTCCCGTTCGATCATATAGTGTAAAATATGAAGCGAAAAGTGTTGCAAACAACATAATTTCCGCACCTAGAAAAATCCAAAATCCAAATATCTTTAAACGGTTTTCCTCCGTACTATATTCTAGTGGTAGCGAGTTATCAATTTTCATTTCTTAAGCACCTCGCATTTCTGATTCAGTTTCTTTGATTTCTTTTACAGAAATATAACGACCATGATCTTTTTCGAATGAACGTAATGTCATAAAGATAAAGATACCAATTGTTGCAATGATTGCTGGAATCCATAGACTAAATATGAATGAGAAGCCCCATACAAAGAACACGCAACTCATAAGGAACGGCATACCACTGTTATTTGGCATATGAATTTTCTTTATATCACCTTTAAATAACTCATGACCATGTTTCTTTGCATCCCAGAACGCCTCACTAGATTTAACTTCTGGTACAATAGCAAAATTGTATTCTGGAACTGGAGTGTGTGTTGCCCACTCAAGTGTACGTGCATCCCAAGGATCTGAACCAATATTTCTTGGAGCGTAACGAATACTGTAGTAAATGTTATAAACAATTAACACAAATCCAATTGCCATAATCGCAGCACCAATAAATGACACCATGTTTAGTGGACCGAAACCAGTAGACTCTGAATATGTGAAGCTACGACGCACTTGACCATCTAAACCTGTGATATACATTGGAATAAATGCTAAAACAAATCCAATAGAAAGTATCCAAGCAGTCCATTTTCCAATACGCTCATTTAGCATGAAACCGAACATTTTTGGCCAGTAATATGTTAAACCTGCAAGCATAGCATACACAACACCAGGAATAATAACATTGTGGAAGTGTGCTACTAAGAACATTGTATTATGGTATTGATAGTCTGCAGCAGACATTGCTAGCATAACTCCGGTTACTCCACCTAATGTGAAAAGTGGGATAAATAGCATGGAATACAGCATTGGCGTTGTCATTCGGATTTTACCTTTTCTTAGTGTAAGCAACCAGTTAAAGATCTTAACCCCTGTAGGGACAGCAATGATCATTGTCGAGACTGAGAAAATACTGTTTGTAAAAGCACCTTGTCCCATAGTGAAGAAGTGGTGCGCCCATACTAAGAAAGAAAGAAGTGAAATTAACACCATTGACCAAACCATGGATTTATATCCATAAAGGTTACGTCCTGAGAATGTTGAAATAATCTCACTGTAAAGGCCGAATGCTGGTAAAATCAAGATATACACTTCGGGATGTCCCCAAACCCAGAATATGTTTGCCCAGAGCATGGCCATACCACCGTTATCTAGAGTGAAGAAATGTGTTCCAAATAAACGGTCCATCGTTCCCATCGCAAGTAAAACTGTTAAAACAGGGAATGCGAAAACAATAATTACATTTGCAATTAGTGAAGACCAGGTGAACATTGGCATTTTCATTAATGTCATGCCAGGTGCTCTCATTTTCATGATCGTCGTAATAAAATTAATCCCCGTCATGAGGGTCCCAATACCCGCAATTTGGATGGCGATCATATAATAGTTTGTTCCAACAGACTCACTAAATTCGTTGGCAAGTGGGAAATAAGATGTCCAACCTGCATCCGGTGATCCCCCAACAACGAATGAGATATTAAATAACATTGCTCCCATAAAGAACAACCAGAAACTTAATGCGTTCAAACGAGGAAATGCCACATCACGAGCCCCAATTTGTAACGGAATAACTAAGTTCATGAAAAACATAATAAATGGCATCGCCATAAATAGGATCATAACAACTCCATGAGTTGTGAATATTTCATTATAGTGTTGTGAACTCAACAAAGTATTATCAGGTACAGCAAGCTGTGCACGCATCATGATCGCATCCACGCCACCACGGAATAGCATAATTAACGCTGAAATTAAATACATAATACCTATTCGTTTATGGTCAACAGTTGTTATCCATTCACGCCATAGATAACCCCATTTTTTAAAATATGTTAATCCAACAAGAGTTGCAATCACAGTTAAACCAATAGCAACCATCGATGCATAAATTGCAAAACTTGGATTAGGTACTGCAAAACGATCAAAGAAATCCATACGTTTTTATTACTCCTTTCGAAAAAATTATTGGTGTTAAGAGTTCGTTTGAAAAATCTATCCAGTAATTAAACCTAATTGGTCATATCCATGCCTTCCATGTCTTCCATGTCTTCCATTTCTTCCATGCCTTCCATGTTTGGAGGTGGTGAAAACCCTAAGTGTGTTCCAGTATATGTCAATTGACCTAGGTGTCCTGGTTCTAATAATTTTGTGAACTCTGGTTCGGTAAGAGGTTCTGCTGTTTTTTTCACTTCCTCTACCCACTCATCAAATTTCTTTTGACTCATTACACTTACATTAAATGTGTTCTCAGCAAATCCTTCACCACTAAAATTTGAATTTCTCCCCATATATTCACCTTGTTCATCAGCTGCAGCATAAAGAGTAGTAACATGGGCGTTCATAGCATACTTTTGTCCAGCAAGCTGTGGAATCCAGAAGCTCGTAATAGGACCGTATGAATAAAGCTTAAATTCAAGTGGTCGATCTGTTGGTAAATATAGGTAATTCACTGTTTCAATATTTTCTTCTGGATAACTAAAGTGCCATTTCCAGTTAGATGATGATGCATAAACAACTAATGGCTCTTTATCCTCATACCCTTTTGGCTGAGCCTCAACAATATAGTTACTTTCTACAGATACAAAAGAAAGGTAAGTAACAATAATAATTGGTACACCTACACAAATTGCTTCAACCCATGCATTCCCATGAATATGTGGTGGCTCGTAATCAACGGGCATTTTAGAAGCACGATATTTTACTAACATATAAATTAATAGTCCTAAAACAACAAGAACGATAAACACCATAATCCCCATTGATAGTAAAATGTCACTTGCTAGTCTTTCAGCCTGTGGTCCTTTAGGATCTAAAATCTTTAAAGGTTCACATCCTGATAATAAGGCAGCAATGGAAACCATAATTGTGAACAAAGTCCATTTCAATTTCATATAATACTCCTTTCTTTCCTTCACATAGCTTGAGCTTCTCTCTATAACTATATCAGCATAGTAAGAAACCTACATATGAAAGATCATACAAGATCAACAAACTCATCATATCAGACGACCTAATATAAGATAGTACTTAAAATTATGTTTCATGTAATGTTCAACTATTAGACACTTTTCCGTTATATATTGATCACAAATTGTTCACTTTTATGAGATGAATTCTCCCTATTTAGGGAGAAGGCTTTAATAGCTAAGGAGAGTACCAAAACTTGCTAGAAAAGACCTCAAACACAGAAAGGAGCTACTATGCTAACATTTCACTAGTGATCAAAACGAAGATTATTCATACTGGTTCCGATTTATGTTTATGATGCTTTGTTGCACCATGATACTGACCGTAAAAAGAAGATTATAGAGACAATATTTGAATTGACCCATTTATTAGGATATAGATTTGCTCAATGAATGAGAGATTTATCAGATTCAAAACTATTTACAATAGATAAGGCAAGTGATATCCAAAATTGAAAGAAATTTTACGTAGACAAATAAGTACACAGAGGTCATTAAAGAAGATTAGATTGAATTGCAATTATCTCACTCGAAAAGGAAAGAAACAGTTTCTTTATTCTTTATTATAAGAAACTAGCTACATATTATGGACAAAACAGTTTGGCTAGTAAATTAATATGTTCCAAACCTAGAGGGGACATACGGTGCAGAAATTTTTATACTAAAACTACCTGAACCCTTTTTTGCTATTCAACTGCTTTTGTTAGATGTAAGGTATTTGAGATACTAATAGTTTTGAGAATTATGTTTAAGGAACTTACTCTTTGTAATTGATTCTTAGGAGTATACCATTTTAGTTCTTAAAGAATCTCATTAGATTCTTTAAGAACTAAAACATTCTTTACGTTGTAAAAATGGGGGAACCGTCATGTTAATCATTGTTAATCCGTATTTTCCTTACTGTACCCCTAAAGATAAGTATTTAGATTAATAGACGTTATTCGGTAACGGATTAGTATTTCTAAGACTATAAATGACTAAATAGAAATGTACATTTTTGCCTCTCTAAGGATGTACATAATTGATCATAGTACTTTGGTTGTAATAAAGCGGAATTTTAAAAATTTACATGCTTAAACGTTCATTTCTGTGCATTCTTATACTAAGACAGATGAAGAAAGATAAATCTATGGGATATGGACAGCTAAATGCAGGATATAATGTCTAGATGGGAATGGAAGGCCAATTCATCACAGTAATTAGTCCTTATTAATGTACTTGTAATCCTGGGTGTTTTAAAACCCACATGGAACTACTAGAGCAATGCAATCGAGCTAAGCTAAGGGAGTTAATCCCCTGATTGCTTACTATGGCAAAGTATTCTGTGCAAAAGATAAATATGTGTAAAGTAAGTATCCAAGTTTTCAACGTAAACCAGAAACAGAAACAAGCAAAGAAGGAAGCAAAAATAGGAGAATATATAAAGAAAAAGCTGACTCTAACGTTTTTACCGACTAGAGTCAGCCCTCTTTTACAACAACCCTTTAAAGGTGATTTTTCATATAATAGGCAACTGCTCTTATTGTATCCTCATTTCTTCGGTAATATGTCCATTGACCGTGATATTCAGATTCAAGAAGGCCCACTTTCTTCATCATTCGTAAATAGTGTGCTATAGTAGATTGTGACATATTTGCTTTTTCCTGGATATCCCTTACACATACTCCTCCCTTTTCATTTATACTTCTTATAAGATACGAAGATTCTTTATCAAAATGTTGAATAGGGTCCTTCAGCCATTTCAATATTTCTACTCTTGTTTTGTTGGCCAATGCTTTAAATATCTCTATTTGATTTTCCATGATATAAAATTATCTAATAAATTTCTAAATGTCAATAAGATTGCAGATGAAAACAATTTCCAACACTTTTGGAACGGGGATAATTTGGATTAAGATAAAAGTTATGGTCCTAGCTAGAATAGACTATAAATATGACATTGATAATAAAATAATTTATCGTATAGCTTCGTTACGTAGAAAAATCCAAACTGCTTTTGCAAATGGAAAAAATGACAGTTTTATTTTCTGAATGTCCGAATTAATCCATCCTTGGCTTTTCATATTAAACATGTTGAAAATATCCTGCAGAGTTTTATCTACTTTGAGCTGTAATAGCCAACGTCTCACTTATTTTCTGTTTGCTTTATCGGCAATAGCCGTCAAGAAGTTTGTATAGAATTTTCCACATTTATTCTTTGAGTGCTTGTTCGAAAAGTGTATAGAAAATCTAAAGAAATAGTCGAATAGTTCAATTTCCAATCATCATCGATATTTGGCTTGTTTCAATCGGATTCAAGTGTATAATGAAGAAATAGATTCGAAGGAACTGGATAGACAATTTTCTTTTTTCAAAGTTCAGCTCCAACAGCTCCAATTCAAACAATTGAAATCTGGATTTCAAACAGTCCTTTAATATCGAACTCTAACACCATGTATTTCCTCCAACCTCTTTTCTTGTAGCCTCGATCGCATGAATTGGCGATTTATTTTGGTCGGTATCCATAAGAAATCTTCATAAAACAATTTCTCTCTGTTGGTTCAAAATATAGTTTCGCAATATTCTGTGCCACTCAGTCTTCGACTGTAAGAATTCCAAGTGTTCTTGTTCCACCATTCCTCTTGGAAATAGCTACTATTTTTACTTTTTTTTGAGAATAGCCTCCTGTAGACATAAGATTCCACAGGGTTAATTTTTAAAGTATAGTTCGAAACTTTCAATAGATTTTTCATCAATACCATATGTCTCTTTTTTGCTTATACTCGCTCAAATGGAATCATTACTGCGTTCTTTGCAATACTAACGGTTTTGCTTCTCGTATAGGTTACTCCTCCTTTCAACGATGACCTATCCCTGAAACGGAGTAACTTAGATTCTTCGGTCTTCTCGGGTTGATTAAGCACTGAAATGCAAGCGGCAATAACAATATTTGCGTTAATTTAAAATGAATTATCGCCTTATTGAATGGAAAAAAGTAAGTAGTCTATAAGAAAGGCGACTATCTGTCTAAAAATGAGTGGATAGTCGCCTTTTTCGTTTAGGATCCTTGAAATAAAATATAAAATCGTAAGTTTTTCAGTGCCCTCGTATCTCTACTGATCTTTTTCCTCTTTTTACTTGGAGACATCATATTCTCACAGGGGGAAACTTCCAACAGTACAAAAAGTTAGAGGTGTATTCCTTCAAAACTAGATAACTACTCACAATTTTCAGGTTAGGTCCTCGATAGATTAGTATCTGTCAGCTCCACGTGTCGGCCCCCCTTCCACCTCAGACCAATCAACCTGATCAACTTCCATTGATCTTACAAGCTTAACGCTTGGGAAATCTCATCTTGAGGGGGGCTTCATGCTTAGATGCCTTTCAGCACTTATCCCTTTGCACATAGCTACCCAGCTATGGATTAGTAAGACATCTGGTTAAAATCCCTACGTTATGAAGGATAGTGACCGAACTGTCTCACGATGTTCTGACCCCTGCTCGCATACTACTTTGATGGGCAACAGCCCAACCCTTGGGACTGAATGCAGCCCCAGGATGCGATGAGCCCACATCGAATCACCAAACCTCTCCGTCGATGTAGATTCTCTTAGGGAGATAAACCTGCTATCACGGGGTATATTTAAACCGTTAAGAGATGGCCCTTTCATGAGGGAAGCACTTCATTAAGCTCAACTGATCTCTTAGTCAATCTACCTTGTGCCGTTACACTCTACGAATGGTTCTCATCCATAATGAGGGATTCTTATGTCCCCAGTAAAATCCTTTAGCTTGATGATTGCCTAAACTCTGTTTAGGTTTAAGGTCAAATATAGTCATTTTGTCGAAAATATCTGTTTCTAACAAATTGGGAGTTGACTACAGATACTACAATCCCCACTCTCTTTCTACTCATAATAATCCAACACCCCAAGCAATACAGCTTCAGCTGCATTTTCACGGAATTGGCTTGTTTTTAGTTTGGCTGCTTCGGCTTCGTTGGATATGAATCCGAGTTCAGCTAGGACGCTTGGCATTGTGGTGTTTTTGATTACGTAGAAGTTTGCTTCTTTTACACCACGGTTGTTTGTTCCAAGCTTTTCTATTAATCTCTTTTGGATCTTTTCGGCAAGCTTTTTACTTTCAGTGCTTTGATAATTGTTATTCCAATATGTTTCCGTACCATGTGCGGCTTCACTTCCTGCCGAGTTTATGTGTAAGCTGATAAAAATATCAGCTTTAGCATTATTAGCAATCGTTGCACGGTCTGCAAGCTTGATAAATGTGTTATTTGTTCTAGTCATGACTACCTTTGCACCTTCAGCTTCAAGCAACTTCTGAAGCTTCAATGCAACATCAAGAACAATGTCTTTCTCTTGAAGACCAAAACCTAATGCGCCTGGGTCATGATCTCCGTGTCCAGGGTCCACAGCAATAACTTTTCCTGATAACAAAGAGTCTCCAGGTTGTTCAGTAGAACCTATAACCAAGTAGTTTTTATGCACATAACACACTTTATTATTAATCTTCGTTTTTGCCCAATCACCAACAAATTCATAAACGGTAATAACGTCTCCATTATATAGTTTACCCACAACATCTGAATCAACGGTTGGCTCTGAACGAACATTTAAAGCACTCGCTGTTACAACAGCTTGGACAGGAGCGGTACTAGGATCTCCTGAGCTACCCTTTGCGCTATCATAATTCTTTTTATTGGTTGCTTCCATTTGAACCAACGTTTGATTAATTGTACTTGGTAAGCTAGCATAACCACCAGCTTGTTTAATCTCGATCGCTCTTCTTTTCAGCCTACTCAATACACCAAAGTTTGAGTTAGCATCTGAGAGCTGCTTTTGTTGTATTTGCGAACTTATTTTGTTAAGTAATCGATAGTGCGAAACCTCGTAGATGACACGCTCTTTTGCTATTTTAGAAGGAGTTATGTAATAATCCAACATCACTTTACGAGAGGTAGGTCCATAAACCTTACCAATTGTTTCTTCCACTTTCCTAATCTTAGTAGAATACCTGTCATATAGACGATCAACCTGACTAATGCTTCCCTTACTGATTGCTGCTTCAAACTCTGCTAAATACTGACGGAGAATAGCTCCGTGCTTTGAGCTGTCAATAAAATACGCAGCACGAAGGCGTAATTCATTTGCCCAATTCAGTTTTTCTTGCAATTGTTTTTTTCTTGAATCACTCAATGTGTAAATCGAAGCTTGAGCATCATTAATAGATGCTAGAGTTTGATCGTATTTCTCTGAGAATGAAGTGGAAACACCAATACCTTTTAAAGACTTAATACGGTAATAAGGTTCAAGGTTCTCCGCTTCTGTTACTGCTTCGTTTACTAACTTCTCTACTTGATCATAAGAAGTTGCTGCTGATACATCAGATGGTGAATAACAGCCAAGAATGATAAACAAGATTGAGAGAAAAGGAACGAAACAGGTTAACCTGTTCTTCATCAATTTTACTCCTAACGTATTTTGTTTTAATAAAATTCCCTATAATATATTTTACTGAAAAAAACACCACTTTGTAATAGGTAATTTCACCAAAAATCAAGTTCATTTATACTTTTTTTCAATTCAGAAACAATTAAGTTATATTAAGAATCATATAGGTAGTATAGGTTTGTTAACCCCCCACATTCAAAAACATAAGTTACTAAAGGCTTAATTGAAATTCGGTAAATAATAGAGCCTAAATATAAATAAATTAGGTTTTGATAGTATCATAAGTATACTTTTCGTAGCTTAATTCCAATTTTATCAGTTTTTCAGATTTAATTTATTTAAAATGGATGTTCCGTGATAGGTGATAGGTAACTATTATAAAATTAAATAGTGGCCTTTTTTATGTTTCAATCTATATTAATACACTAGCCATCACAAAACCATTCTATATAGTTCCTTTATAGGTCCAGCAGAAGTTCACAGAAAACCAGAAAAGCAAATATTTATGTTAGAAAGGGAAGCCAAGTACAGTGAGATATAGTTAAGATGATGGCGGATATTGGGTATTTGTCCTTCTCATTACTATGTTATCCAACTATTAACTACCCTTTATAAATTTCCATTTAGAAGTCAAGAATTGATATCTTTGGTGCTGCAGCAATAATGCTTAGAGCATTATGTTCTCTAAGCACTAGGTTTAACTGTGGACAAAGAAAAATAGCAAGATATCTCAAAACTTCTAAGATGTTATAAAACTTATCTATAACAAATGGATACAGCCAACAAAGCAAGCTAGTCAATTAAAAAAGTCGATTTCCTATTTGATTAAACTGAAGGAATCAGTATTTAAATTATTCAAGTTAAACTAAAATGGTTTTTGAAGTTTGAAGTCGGATAAAGAAATTTTAGATTAGTTTTTTGGTCTAGTCTTATCTACAATTCGTTTACCTTCTCTCTTTTTCTCCTATTACATCTGCAGAAGAATCATTTACCTTAAAAGGGAAATGGTGGTTAATTTAGTTCCTCTAACAAATTATTATAGATTTAAATTGATAATTGGATCTCTATCGTTACATTTATCAGTGCTGGAGTTGTTGCAGAGGAAACTCCACTAGTATTACTAGGTCTTGTACCTTGCGCTTCATTAGTGGTTAGTCTATGTGTATATCCATCCCCACAGTGGAATTTCACCTCCTAGACTGTTGCCATGCCTGGCAAACAAAAAAAGAGAGGAATGATGACCTCTCTCTGTATTAAATGATCTCTATTTATTTGATTTTGCCAATAACATAAACACAATTATAAGAGAAAAAGCAGTTAATGCCAAAAATGGAATAGTAATAAAACCAAACCAATTAATGTATTCAGCATTGCAAGGAACACCGTTGGTACAAGGCTTGATTTCCGCAAATCCAGGAACTTTTTGTTCCAAATAATGAAAAAGGGAAATACACCAACCAGTTATAGCCATTGGTAAAACAAATTTTTTTACGGAAACATCATTTTGAAATGTTCCAATTCCAAGTATTAAGGTTAATGGGTACATTAAAATACGTTGATACCAACATAATTCACATGGTACAAATCCACGTATTTCACTAAAATAAAGACTTCCCAACGTTGCCACAATTGAGACTAACCAAGCTATATATATAGAATACTGTCTAATACTTACCATAATTATTACTTACCTTCTATTTCTTTTTCTATAAGGCTCTTAATTTTTTCGTAGTCAAAAGGATCTTCAAGCATTGTTCCATTCACCATTATAGTCGGTGTCAATTCTACTTTAAACTCTTTTACTAATTTAGTATCACGATTTATTTCTTCTATCTTTGATTGTTGTTGAATATCTGATTTTAATCTTTCTAAATCAATATTAGGAACATTTTTAGATGCTACCTCAAGAATTTTTTCTTTGGTTATCCATAATGCATCATGGTTTTCACTTGGTTGTTCTATAAAAAGTCCTTTGTGAAAATCCCAATAAGCATCGGGGTTTTGGTCAAATACTGATTCTGCTGCTAAGGAACCTAAATTAGATTCTTCCCCATGAAACAAAGTATTTATAAAGGAGAATTTCACTTTTCCAGTATCAACGTATTCTTTTACTAATTGAGGGAAAATCGTTTCTCCCCACTCTTTACAAGCAGGACATTTAAAATCACCAAATTCGACAACTGTTACTGGAGCATCAGACTTACCTAATGTAGGCTGCCCCTCTATGGATGGTTGCTTATCAAAGCTAACATTATTGTTTGTATCAGACTTCATATTATTAAAAACAACCAGAGATGACAATAAAGTGAAAATTACTAAAGTGAGAATAACTGCAAATTTAAAGGGTGAATTTGTTCTATTTTTAGCCATTATATTACCTTTCTATTTGTTTTTTAGCCAATTTTAATACTATTCAAGTAATTCTAACATTTAATATTGAATTTTAAAGGGGTTACCGGATTTATTCAAATACTTTTCACAAATTAATTGTTAAGAACTTACACATTTATAATACTAAAAATCAACTAGTAGTCTTTCACAATAAGGAAGGTGAAATAATTCTCCCCTTCTCATTATAAATGTTTTATTTTAAATTGAAGCTTAGGCATCGTGTGCATATCTTTTGCATAGGTATGAGCAATACGTTATAGGTTCCTGCATCAAAGTTTATTGTTAAATCCCATCTCCTTTATTTTCATCATTTATCATCTCATGGTCTTTTTCCCCGTCTTCCCATACCTCAAAATCCACTTTTACATCTTGAACATTATCTTTTCCATAAGTAACACGAGCTTCAATAATGGTTGGTTCGCTCGCTGTGTTTGTGTTTTGAACAGATGCTGATAAGAAAAAAATGATTAATATCGCAGGAATTGTAATCTTCAATAAACTCCTTCTGGTGAAAATTGGTCATAAGAATGACAAATTCTTTTAAAATCTTATTTATAGCTTTTATGGCTTTTGACATGGATTTATATTAGTTTATTACATTAAAATCCAGTAAACCCGCCGAATAAACTAGTTAAGACGGCAATAATTTTTGTCATCATATTAAAATACAACAATACTCCCATGATGATCATTAAAATACCACCAATAAACATAAACGTTGAACTTCTTTTCTTAAGAAAATTCATCTTATCGATAAATAATGACATGACTAGAAAAGGAATAGAGAAACCTAAGACATAGAAAAGCATGTATAATAGCCCTTTTCCTGGGTCTGTTACACCTAATGCAATGACACCTGCAAGGATAGGCCCTGTACAAGGCGTCCATCCAGCTGCAAACCCCATACCTATTAAAATAGATCCGGTGTAACCTGAAGGTCTCTTTTGAAATTGAATTTTCTTATCAGAAAGTAAGAAATCAAGTTTAAGAGCGCCAGTAATAACTAAGCCAAAGAACACCATAATAATGGCACCCAATTGCCTTAGTAAATCCTGATACTCACTAAAAAACGTACCAATAAAAGAAGTAGATAGGCCTAATGCTAAAAAAATGATTGAAAAACCAACTAAAAACAAGATGGTATGCACAATCGCTTTTCTTTTGAAAATACCTTTTTCCTTTTTTAGATCATTTAAGGATGCTCCAGTAATATAAGAGAGAAAGGCAGGATACAAAGGTAATGTACAAGGAGATAAAAACGATAAAAAACCGGCCCCAAACGCTAGAAATAAGTTTAGCTGTTCCAAAATGATACCACCCAACGTTAAATTAAATACTATGGTTTAATAAGTTCCATATAGTTTGCAATATCTCTTTCCGTCATACTTCCTGTTATCACTTTTACTATTTTTCCATTTTTATCAATTAAAAACGTAGTCGGAATTGGGGTAATATCATAGGCTTCGGTAACAGATCGGTCTTTATCTTTTAGAATAGTAAATGTAAGGTCATGTTTATTGACAAAAGCTTCAATTGCAACGTCACTTTCTGCAATATTAACAGCCAATGTTTCTACACCAAGATTTTTAAAGTGATTATACTGTCTTTCCATATAAGGCATTTCTTTCTCGCACGGTTTACACCATGTCCCCCAAAAATTTAAGAAAACACCTTTTCCATTCAAATTAGACAGCTGAACTTTATTTCCCTTCATATCTTCAAGCACAAAGTCGGGTGCTCGATCCCCTACTTGAACTCGAGTTTTTTCAGTGAAGAAATTCTGATAAAGAGTGTAAGCTATGGCTGAAATCATAATCAGTAAGAGACTAAACCGAATAATAGTTCTATTTCGTTTATTTTTCATATGAATTCTCCTTTTTAACTCTTAAATATCGACATATTACATTAGCAACCTAGTGTCCTAAATTAATTATTTTCAAATAAACCTTTTCGTTTACTCTATTAGGCATAAGAATGTAGGCCGGCAATAATAAGGTTAACGAAAATTAGGTTGAAAATAATAATTCCAAAACCTATGACTCCGAGCCATGCTGATTTCTCACCCTGCCAGCCCTTAGAAAGTCGCAAATGTAAATACGCAGCATAAAATAACCAGGTTATCAAGGCCCATACTTCCTTTGGATCCCATCCCCAAAAACGTGTCCATGCAATTTGAGCCCAGATCATCGCAAAAATGAGCGCTCCCAAAGTGAATATTGGAAAACCTATCGCTACGGATCTGTATCCAATTTCGTCAACCAAATCAAGTTTAATGTTTTTCGTTAATGGCTGAAGAGCTGCAGAAATTCTTTTTCTTAAAATCAGTCTTAACCCCCCATATAATAATAAGCCTGTTACAGCAGACCAGATGACTGTGTTTAATTTTCCTGCGGCGATAATAGCTGGTATCTCAACAATAGCTTCCATTTTACCTTTTGTAAGTAATTCACCTTGATTCGGTCCTACAATTGAAGGTAGATTATATGTCATTTCAACCTCTTGATCATTTTTATCAACCCATTTATAGACGGCTTCATACTCCATTCCTCTGAAAACACTTGTAATAATTACAAAAGCAAGTGTTGCCACAATCGTGTACATGACAACCTCTAGCCAAAAAGTTTCCTTTGAGCGTTTCGTCTGATCAACAGAACGAAGTAAATAAATGACACCTGCAATGAAACTACTGGCTAAAATTGCCGAACCTAGTGCCGTTGTTGTTACATGGATGGCAAGCCAATCCGTTTGCAATGCTGGTATTAAAGGAGAAATGTCTGTTGGGAACATGCTTGCATAAGCAATAATTAATAATGTAATTGGTAAAGTGAACAAACCTAAAATGGCTACTTTATATAAAAAATAAAGGATGATGAATGCTAATACAAACATCATAGAAAATGCCGTTATAAACTCGAACATATTGCTTACCGGTGCATGTCCAGAAGCAATCCATCTTGTGACAAAATAACCGAGATGAGTGATAAAGCCTAAAATGGTGACAGTTATTGCGAATTTCGCCCATTTGCTTGGCTTTTCGTATTGCTTTCTCTTATCTCGAATGGCTCCTCCAAATAGAAATGTTGCAATTAGATATAGTAAGAATGCTGCATACAGTAAGTTACTGCTAAGAGATACCACATCTTCTCCTCCTTTACGAATTTTGGACTTTCTCGTTTGTTTGATCGGTTAGTTCTTGAATGCAGGTTTCTTTTAAAAAACTGTTCATTTCATTTCGAATTCCGTACCAATTTTTATTTGTATGTCCCGCAATTAATATGCTTTCACCATTCCGTCTAATCCATATACGCCTATGATTCCAATACATACCTTGAATAACTCCAATCATGAAAATAGCTCCTCCTAGACCAAGAAACCATAACGTATGATCTTTCCGAACTGTAAGGGCTGACAGGTTTTTCGTTTCTACACCTTCAAATTTCATTTTTAATTGATTTTCCCCGTCTGGTTCAATTGTTTTTTGAATGGCAACAAAGCTTTTTTCACCTTGTGGATTCTCAGGGGATATCATGTTAAATACAAATGCTGGATTGTCGGGAACTCGGTTTTTTGTATCAGGTATACCTTCATTATTAAAATAAAAGTTAGGTAAATAAGTTGTAATTTTAACTCTATACCCATTACCTAAATCATACTCCTTCTTTGGTTCCAGCAAATCTACTGTTATCTGACCAAAACTTTTTTCTGTCACTTTATCTACTAAACTAAAAATAAACTTATTTAGCTCATTTAATTTATAAGACGTTTGATAAAAAGCATATGAATCATGTTTTAAGGGGTAATTAACTCTGATTTGTTCATCTTTTATTTTCTTAAGTTCAGGTTCTGCCCCGTGAATTATTTCACCTTTTCGCTCATACAAAGTAACATTTGTTTGAAAGTTTTTGACGATACTTCCATCTCCAACTCGTGAAAGAGTATTTGCGAAAACTTTATCTTCTTGTTCTTTTTGATAGGTTTCCATAATAAACTTGTCACTGCTTAAATAGTATTTTCCATTGGTTCCTGGAATAATAGCTGTTTCACCGTCACGAATCCAAAGCATTTCATCTACGTACATTCCTGGAACAAATCTCAGCATCCCCCCAATTAGGAAGATAATAAGTCCGATATGGTTTACATAAGGGCCCCATCGTGAAAACCGATCTTTCTCGGCTAGAATATTTCCATTTTCTTTACGAACACGGTAACGTTTTTTCTCCAATTTGGATATTACGGAATCTAGCTGTTCATCAATATTCTCTTCCACATTTGTTTCACTAAAGAGGCGTTGTCTGCGCATGAAGCTTTCATGACGTGTAATCCCTTGTTTTTTTAAAGCGCGATACAATGGAATAAACCGATCCAAACTTGCGATTACAAGTGAAACTCCAAGAGATGCTATTAATAAAAAATACCACCATGAACCATACAGATTGTGAAAACCTAATTCATAATACATTTGTCCAAGAAATCCATATTCATCTTTATAAAACTCTTGTGGGACAACAGTTGGGGGAATATACATCTCTTGAGGAAAAATTGTTCCAATTGCGGAAGCAATTAAAAGAAGAACAATTATCCAAACCCCTACTTTAACGGATGAGAAAAAGTTCCAAATTTTATCGACAACTGACTTTTTATACGTTTGTGACCGCCTTGCACTTCCTTCATAACACATATCAAATGATTTGTTTGGTGTATCCTCCTGAAATTGTTTCCCACATGATTCACAAAGTACTGTTCCATGTGGATTGGCATGACCACATTCACATTCTACATGTTTCATCACAAAAACTCCTAACGATTTATTACTTTATTCAATGGCAAGAACACTAGCAATACACAGTAACGCTTCATACTAAAAAATACCGAGCTGTAAAAGAATAGAAATCGTAATCTTTTAGCAAAAATCCACCCGTGAGAAAGACAGCTGTAATGGCTTTCCACACCTAAATGTTCTATGGGCTTGCCAAAACTTATGTAGTACAGTAGCTAACATTGTAATCCTTAAACAAAAGAATTCAAGATGCACTTATCTCACTTCCTCCTTATTTCTAGTTAACTCGAGGAAAATAGTGGATGGATATAGTACATTTTTTATTTCTCAGAATTGTACTAGAACACAACATTTAATCTAGAGCTTTTAATTCTGATTAATGCATTGCGTACAAAAAGGAGCAGAGAAGTTTTAAAATCCCCTGCTCGCTATAAGATCTATCAACTAGCATTCAAAATTTTTATTATTCTAACTAAAAATTCAACTCAGAAGGATGATTTTGAATAAAGCGATGTCCCGATAGAATATACATCTGTTATGATTCATGATTGATTTACACTACGAATTACTTTTACAATTAGAATCTATCCCGTAAGATCTACAATTGGATTCTACTTTTATCAAAATCTCCTTTCAATTCCTTTGTAAAAGGTATAATTAAGTAAGGGTAATATACACTTGATATTAGCCTTTGCTAATATATATGTCAAATGAAAATATATACTTTTCTCTTTCAATCATTTATCCCGACACACTTTGTTAACATTTAATCCTAATGCCAATGATATTCCCCTTTTTTCAGATTTACATCCTCTACCTATAGCTATGCGCTAGGTAATCAAAAGTAATTACCTAAATATACATATTATTAATAACGGTTAAACCTATATTCAAATTAATAACTTTCCTTTTATATTAACTATATCGAATCGCTTCAATTTATATTGAATGAGCCCTTCGTTTACTTCCATTCCATGCACTTATAAAAAACAAAATAGGCAACAAAACACTTAACATTAGGGCTTAGGATTTCCCAAATATGTGGTGTATCAAAAGCTCCTATAAAGCTAGCATATCTCCTATTACATGCGAAAAGGCGACGTATATTTAAATTATCGTATGTATCTCCTTTAGTTTTTGATATCTATTCAACATTAAAGCTAAAGCTTCAATTCCTTCCGAAACTTGTAATGTGGCGTAAAAATTAATGTGTAAGGAAATATCAAAATAAAGTGTATGATCATGACCCAAGAAAGTTTTTACCTAGCAACATTCTTTTTTGTTATCCCCTTAATTTTCCACGGATTCTTAAGTTAAGGATAAAATAATGTATTCATGATTTACAAGATATGAATTATTCAACTGTTATTTTTTAGAATAAAAAGAATTCAATGATTGACTTACAAATTAGTATTCACTAATATATATAATACACAGTATTATATTACTAATAACTAATTTGATGGAGGTGCAGTACAGGATGGCTACTGTTGATATAAATTTGAAAACCAAATTTATTCGGGGTTTTGCTGATAAAACAAGGCTTCTAATTTTGGAATGCATAAAAGATAAGGAAAAAACCGTTTCCGAAATTGTTGAAGAGATTAATGGAAATCAATCTAATGTTTCTCAGCACTTAGCATGTTTAAAAGGGTGCGGTATTATCGTTGGTCGTCAGCAAGGTAAATACATGTACTATTCGTTAAGAAATAATAAAATGAAACAATTGTTAAATATGTTTGATGAAGTCTTGAGCATTGTAGAACAGGATATAGAGCAATGTGAAATTAATCCAGCACGGATATCAGATGAAGGGTGAGAGAAATGGCTGAAGAAGAAATTACAAAATCAAAAATTTGTTGTTCAGATAATGGATGTTCAGAAACAAAAGAAGTTACCATCCCTCTTACCTTAGAAAATCCTAAAAAGGATTCATGCTACAAAGATGGATCTTGTGAAATTAATGGAACTACATCGGCTGAAAAAGAAGAAGTGGTTCAGTCATCTTGTTGTAAAGATGACCAATGTCCAAATAATGAAAAAGGACCTGATATTCAGGAATACGAAGTTATGAAGACTTCTACGTGCTGTAGTGATAAAGAATGCTATTCTACAGAGGAAAATCCACAACCTTCTACAACTGCAAAATCGTTAGAGAAACTTGAATACCAAGTCAAAGGAATGGATTGCCCGTCATGCGCAGTAACGATTGAGAAAAGTCTTTCAAAAATTGAGGGAATCGAAAATGTTAAAGTAAATTATAGTGCAGGAAAAATGCAGGTAGAAACTAGCCTCCCTTCTCTAGGCGATAAAATTGAAAAACAAGTAGAAAAGTTAGGGTTTCAGACTGAAATAAATCAACGAAAAAATAATAACGTTCAAATTTTTAAAGTAGAAGGAATGGATTGCGGTGCTTGCGCAGCAACAATCGAAAAACACCTTAGAAAGAATCCAGCAGTTAAAGAAGTTAGTGTAAACTTTTCAACTGGAAAAATGCAGATAATTCATGAATCGAATAATAATGAGATTATTAAAGAAGTTGAAAGGGCTGGTTTCAAAGCATCCCCAACCTTAAAGAACAATTCAACTGAAAAAGAAAGTAATAAAGGTGCACCATTAACGACCATTTCCGGTCTTCTGTTAGCATTTGGCTTTTTTGGATCCTATGCTGATGTTTCACCAATGCTAATTACACTATTATACGCAGCAACTATTGTTATTGGTGGATACAAGCCAGCAAGAAGTGCCTTTTATGCGATAAAAAGTCTTTCGTTAGATATGAATGTTTTAATGTCAGTTGCGGCCATTGGAGCAGCACTTATTGGAGAATGGTTTGAAGGTGCTACTGTGGTATGGTTATTTGCATTAGGTAATACACTCCAAAATAAATCGATTGAGCGAACAAGAGAATCAATTCGTAGTTTAATGGATCTTGCACCTTCTGAAGCCTTGATGAAACTAGGAGATCAATTGATAAGAAAGCCTGTAGAAGAGATATCAGTAGATGATATCATCATCGTTAAACCGGGAGAGAAGATTCCGTTAGATGGAGATATTATTGCTGGTGTTTCAAGTGTTAATCAGGCTCCAATTACAGGTGAGTCTATTCCCGTTGATAAAGAAGTTGGTGATTCGGTATTTGCCGGTACGGTAAACGAAAGTGGTTCACTAGAGGTAAAAGTAACGAAATTAGTTGAAGATACAGCTATTGCTAAGATTATTCACCTTGTAGAAGAAGCACAAGAAAAGAAAGCTCCTACACAAGCCTTTGTTGACCGTTTTGCAAGCGTCTATACGCCAATTGTCTTTGCATTAGCGTTACTCATAATGATAGTACCCCCATTATTAGGTTTCGGAACATGGGCTGAGTGGGCTTATAAAGGATTAGCGCTATTGGTTGTCGCTTGTCCATGTGCCTTAGTGATATCAACCCCTGTAGCTATCGTTTCAGCAATTGGAAATGCAGCAAAAAATGGTGTTTTAATCAAAGGTGGTACATTCTTAGAGAAAGCAGGAGCTATTAATGCCATTGCATTCGATAAGACGGGAACCTTAACCGAAGGTAAACCAAGGGTTTCACAAATTATTCCTCTAAAGGGGAGTGAAAATGAATTACTTGCCATTGCCCGTACTATTGAGGAACATTCGAATCACCCTATTGCAAAAGCGATAACAGCTTATGCAGATGAAAAAGATATACAAGTGATGAAAGGTGATTCCTTTAGAGCAATCGTAGGTAAAGGTGCCCAAGCGACTATAAACGGTACCGAATATTTTGCTGGAAACCCTAAATTATACTATGATTTCAATTTATCTCTTACGGGGATTGAAGAAGAAATTAAACGATTACAGCAAGAAGGAAATACTCTTGTTCTTGTTGGTACTCGTTCAGAAGTTTTAGGAGTCATTGCCGTTTCAGATGCAATTCGAAATATCACTGTTAAAGCCATTGAGAAATTGAAACAAGTTGGCGTAAAAGAAATGGTGATGTTAACCGGAGACAATGAAGGAACTGCGAAAAAAATCGCTTCACAAACGGGAGTTGATCGTTATTTTGCAGAATTGTTACCTGAAGATAAAGTAACGGCTGTACAAAAACTTCAACAAGAAGGAAAACGTGTAGCCATGGTTGGTGATGGTATTAATGATGCACCAGCCCTCGCAACAGCAGACTTAGGGATAGCTATGGGGGGAGCCGGTACGGATACTGCCATGGAAACAGCTGATATTGTGTTAATGGCCGATAATTTAGAAAAACTCCCTCATACGATTCGACTAAGTAGAAAAGCCTTGACGATTATTAAGCAAAATGTATGGTTTTCTCTTCTTACAAAGTTTATTGCGTTACTTTTAATCTTCCCTGGGTACCTCACTCTATGGATGGCGGTTCTAAGTGATACAGGAGCAGCTTTGATTGTTATTTTAAATAGCATGAGACTATTAAGACAGAAATAACCAGATAGGGAGTGTAATCCCTATCTTTTTTATAATGAGATACCATACAAATTAAAGGTTTCTAATTTTTGTTTAAGAAAAGTGATTTTCTGGGGATATATTCATTTATTATCATTGTCCAATAACTTAATTTACTTCATATCAATTTACTAAGATGGTTGTTGGTTATTTTTAGAGAAAATAAGGTACTTGAGGCACAACTAATTCTGAAGTAGCTGGAGGTTTTTATTTGACTATAAATAAGATATTAATGTTTTACTTTTGTTGATTATTGGAGCGTTTTTGGGAGTTAAAGGAATGTGTTGAGTTCAAAGAACAATATGCATTCATCTTTTTATTTTGAAAAACAAGATTAAAGTTAAAATTTTAATTTACCAAGAAGCTGTTTGCTTTAAATGTGCATGGGGTATACAAAAAGACATATTTATACGAGTTGGGAACCAATATTAAAGAAGCTCATTCGGTTCACTAAGAGATTGTCTTTATTATTTTACAATTGTCTCAAGTTTTGCACAAAAAGGCAGTCAGTTTTGTGGTGAGCTTTGTGAAGCTTGTGGGGATGTTTGTATGTCTAGTGCAGGACTCTATGAATGTATTAGCGAAAGTGCAAAACAATGTGCTAAGGTATGTCTATGTTGTGCAGAAGCTTTAACTAGAAAAAACTAGCTAGCCTAAATAATACGATTTAGGCCGTTTATCTCTTGAATAATTAAGTCAAATAAATCAAATTATTGGCGACAATCCCCCCTCTATTCCCATTTATAGTAAATTAAAAATACATAATTAGATTTCAAAAGGTTATTTAACTTTTTAAAATATTTCATATATTTTCTTAATAGATTTTATATTATTTTCTAAAATATCAACATTACTTATATATAACATTATAACTCAATTTATAGGACTTTGAATACTTTCCTAGTTTTTATAATAATATGGCTCAATATGTATGTGTACGCTTTTTATATTGTACCTGTCTCGAAGGTTTTGTTCAATTTTGTCGCTTATATTATGGCTTTCAATAACTGTGAGAGTTGATTTAACGTAGACAATTGCATCTACAGTAGTTTGACTACCGTATACCCGAGCCTTTATATCCTTAACGAACTTTACTCCAGGTGTATTTTTAATTAGTTCTTCTATCTCTTTTAGCTTCTCAGCATCGTAGCCGTCTGTTAGCTCATGAACTGCTTCCTTAAAAATGTCCCAAGCAGTATGACAAATAATAAAACCAACTATTGCAGCTGTAACAGAATCTAGAAAGACCCACCCTAAATATGCCCCAACAATTCCAATAAATGCACCGAAACTAACTAAAGCATCTGAACGGTTATCCTGAGCAGTTGCATAAAGTGCCTTACTTTCATGCTCTATGGACAATTTTCTGTTGTATCTATATACTAAGTACATAAATACAGCACTCAATAAAGCGATAAATCCAGTAAATAATTCTGGTTTATTATCTGTGGGTGAGAAATAATTGTTAAAAGCTTCTATAACAACCTGTAGTCCCACCATAAAAATAATTATAGCAGCTATTAGTGAGGAGATTGTTTCTGCTTTTGTATGACCATATTTATGATTCTCATCCGCAGGCTTTTGTGCAAACCTTAAACCAATTAAAACAGTTGCTGATGCTATAATATCCGTTAAATTGTTTAACCCATCAGCTTTTAATGCGTTTGAATTCCCAGTATAACCTGCGATTAATTTAATTCCTGACAGAATGATATAAGCTAAAATACTTATCCATACGCCTCTTTCAGCTTTCTTTAAATTATTATCGATCATGTTATCCCCCTATTAAGGCTTCATTAAAAATTATACAGGCTATATATAGTAATTAACTTATTCAGGTATTTTTATAAAGTATAATTAAATTCAAATTAAATTTCAAAAATTCATGACATATGCAATGTCAGTAATATGTGGGACATTGCGTTGTTAAATACTTTTTAACTTTATAGGTAGTCTAATTGCACTTCATATCTAAACTACCTATTTTACTGCATTTTTAAATTTTGCACTTGAAAACCGAACCTGTTACTAAATAGACAGCTATTTTAAAAATTTCTTATATTTATCATCAGTCTTAGATCAAGCACTTCCCTTTTTTAACAATAGAGAATTAATTGAGTGTCATTTTCTAAATAAACACTACATTTTACCCCCGGTCACCGTTTTCTTTATAACATATACAGAACTGTCATATTATTACTATGGTTTGTAAATACTCCACAGACACGTTTTTCAAGCAACGCTTTATTTATAAATAAAAGCATGGAAGATCATTTAATTAGTTAGGCTCCACATAGACATGGACGTCATAAACACCGTGATCATTCTTATGTCTTTTTCGTTAGTAAAATAAAAAGGTTAGTGGAACTTTCAATCTAGATGTCCCACTAACCTTTTATTAATATTACAGATAAAAATTAAAAACCTTAATACTCATATGAAAGTCTTCAATTACTTCCTATCTTCAATCATTATCGTTAGGCTTATTAAGGTTACTAATATTGTTGCACCCATATCTGAAAGAATTGCAATCCATAATGTAAGCAGACCTGGAATCGTTAACAGTAAAGCAATTAGTTTGAGTCCTAAGGCTAATGTTATATTTAATTTAATAATTTTATTAACCTTTTTTGCAATTCTTACTGCGGATGGAAGTTTCCCTAGATGATCCTGCATTAATACAATATCAGCCGTTTCAATCGCACTATCTGTCCCTTTCCCCATTGCAATCCCCAGATCAGCTGTTGCTAGGGCGGGAGCATCATTAATACCATCTCCTATCATAGCAACTTTACCACTTTTAGTTAGTTCTTTTATTTTAGTAACTTTTTCATCAGGTAAAAGACTCGCATAATATTTTGTTAGGCCTATTTGCTTTGCTACTTTTTCTGCAGTCTTGGTATGGTCCCCTGTTAACATAACAGTATTTTTAATTCCTGCTAAATAAAGTTCTCCTATAATATCCTTACTTTCTTGTCTAATTTCATCTATAATCCCAAATAACCCTAACACTTTTTCATTATTTGCAACTATCACAAGTGTATACCCATCATTTTTTAGTGAACTAATATTTTCTGATACTTCAGCAGGGAGAATAAAGTTAATACTTTTTTCATTACCTACTTTATATTCAACCCCATTAATGACTGCTGCTACACCTTGCCCAGAAATAGTATTGATTTCTTCTGGATCAGTATAAGAAACATTTAAATCACTTAACTTATCCATTATGGCATTTGCTATCGGATGAGAAGAAGACTTCTCTATAGATCCTGCAATATGAAAAAATTCCCCTTCGTCATATACAACCGTTTTTTCTACATAAGGATGACCTTTCGTTAAGGTACCAGTCTTATCAAATGCTATCGTATCAATTTTCCCAAGTTGTTCAAGAAAAACTCCACCCTTCACAAGGATTCCGTTCTTGGCATTGTGAGCTATACCAGAAACAATTGCAATCGGGGAAGATAAAATTAAGGCACATGGACAGCCTACAATCAGAACAGCTAAACCCTGGTAGAACCATGATCCCCAGTCCCCATTAAATAAAAGTGGTGGTACTAGCATTACTAATGCTGAAATCACCATGATAATTGGTGTATAATATTTTGCAAAACGATTTATAAATTGTTCTGTAGGTGTTTTTGTTTCTTGAGCTTCTTCTACCAAATGTAGTATCTTAGCCAAAGAAGAATCCTTATATTCTTTCGTTATTCTTACTTTTAAAACACCTTCATTATTAATGCTTCCACCAAAAACTTTTTCATTCGTTTCTTTTTCAACCGGCATTGATTCTCCGGTAATAGCTGCTTCATTTACTGAACTTTTACCTGATTCAACGATCCCATCCGAAGGAATCTTTTGTCCAGATTTAACAAGGACCAAGTTACCTTCTTTAAGCGTATCAATTGCCACGATTCGCTCTTGACCATTATCGATCAAGGTCGCTTCTTTAGGAGCTACCTTTAGTAGTTCTTCCATTGATTTTCTAGCTTTTTCCATTCCTAATCCTTCAAGTAGTTCATTTACTCCAAATAGAATAGCTACTAACGTTCCTTCTTTCCATTCTCCAATTGAGAATGCACCTACTAAGGCAATCGTCATTAATGTATCAATATTAAATTTTAATTTGAAAAGATTTTTTGCACCTTTTATAAAGGTAGGATATCCACTGGCAGCTGCAGCAACCAAATACATGATAATAGGCACGATATTATCAAGTTGGGTATCGGCATAAATAGCTGCTAAGAAAATAAATGTTGACGAGGCAAGTAACATTATCATACGCTTACTATTTGTGTGGGAATGATCATGACCGTGATTATGACCAGAACTTGAGTTTTCATGATGGTTTTCTCTTAAGATAACCGCTCCATCAGAGGATAATATTTTCTCAACTTTTTGGATATCAACTTGATCATTTAAAATAAGTTTGCTGCTATTGTATAGAATTCTTGAGCCTTGGCCACCCTCCAATTTATTTATTTCATCCTCCATTTCCCTTGCACAGTTTCCACAAGAGAGACCTTTTAGTTTATGTTCGGACATTAAAGTTCCTCCTTACCAGCCTTGTTCATTATAGTTTTCTACCTGATGACTATGTTATGACCATTAATTATTCAAGGTTTACTATCAGAATAGATATAAATTAAGGTATTTCAGATTATTATCACCCTAACCAGTTCTAATCCAATATATGATAATGTGTTCATGTATTATAAATTAATAATAAAAAAATATTCCGTTTGTGTCAAACAGAATATACACAATGGTACCTACCTTAAAAGGAGAAATGGTGAATCCTAGGGGTCTTCAGGAGAACTTAGTAAAGCACCTACTTAAAGAGAACGTATTGTTCACATAGATTATTTATCTATAATAAGCATAGGTTTACCTAGTGTAGCGTGCTAACATGTTTGTCAGACCTCCCAGGTATGCATTTGCTGCCATTATTTCCGCTTCATACCCTACTTTCATTATCCATTATCATAATAAATAGGAACCTCAAATAAAAGTTCATCCTTAAATAGAACAGACAACTTGCTGACTATTCTAGGCACTTGTTCAGGGGTTTTCCACTCTTTTCTTGGTTCTATCAACTTTATTTTAACATGAAGATTTTCTACTTCTTCTTTTGTAAATGGATAATAAAGGTTTCGATTAATAAAGACCTTTTGTTTATAATAGGGATTATTTATTCCTTTTAGCCATCCTTTTTCTTTTATTGTATATTTATATAGGAAAACCAATGGGTGGTTTTGACTAGAAGATCATTTTATATTGAATTAACAGAATTACGCATCTGACTTTTTTTATCATTTTCTTCAAACCTTTTATTTTTTTGTTTTTTTATCACTTCTGTATGCTTAAAAATGAACACAAAGGCACAATAAGTACAGTTATATGTACTAGTCATACTTCTCGTGTTTCTATTTCCGTAATTGATTAACATTGATTACTCACTAACTTACGTTTTTCATATCGCTTACATTATTTTCATTTACCCCCTCCTCTTATTAAGAAACATTATATTTTGTGAAACACCTGTTCTTTAAATCTAAGAATCTATTAAACCTACGTATATTTATTATTTTCATTGGTTATCCTCTTAGTGAGGAGTTGAGAACAATGAAAAAATCAAATCTTGTATTTTTGTTATGTAGTATTTTTGTAATATCGGTTTTTATAAAAGAAGCTAAAGCGTTTTTAAATTATAATAATGAATTAATGCAAATAACAGAGATTGCTAAACAGCATAATATAGAAATAGATAAATGGTCTATGTATATAAAAGAACCTATCACAGAATATACCAATACAATTGATATAAACAAAAGAATAAAGGAAATCAAAAGTGTAGAAAGAGAATTCAAATGGACAAAAACGCAATTTAAGGAAGGCCATTATAAAATTATTGGCGAAAGAGAATCATCAAATTTGGATATCAATGAAAAAATCCTTATTATATACTTCCCTCTGAAAGATAAATACAATTTAAGTATTACTTACGATATAAAAGGTAGTAACTGGGACAAAAAAAAGTGGTCTAATATCTCAACTCTATATAAGTCAAAGATAGAGAACGGTTCTGTGTATTATACGATTGAAGGTACTACGAGGATAAATGAACCTATATATGAAGAAGCTACAAACCTATTAAAGAGTTTCTCCGGTGAAAAGCTACAAAGTCTTAACGAAAAAAACTTCGTATCAGTATCTGCATACACTGATCGTTGGAACACAAAACTTCCTCTTGGAAATAATCAATTTATGAACTTACATATTGTATACAGAAACTCAAATGACTCTAATGAAAATATAAAAGTGACTATTGGTACCCCTATTATAACTTCTGAATATTAATAACTACTTTTTAAGGCCAATAACCGCCGTACCTTAAAGTTTAATACTGTTACTTGGAGTGTACATTAGTTCAGTATTTTTTGAATTCATGTTTATCTTTTTGAAAATATTAATGAAGGTCTATCAATAAAAAAGGAGTAATATAATGGAAAATTGGTTTTCAATCATTCCGTTTATCGTTGCTTTAGTTGTAGCTATGTTGACCCGTCAGGTGTTAGTAGGCTTAACATTGGGACTTTTCGTTGGTTCATATTCATTCCAACCAGGGGTTTTTAAAAGAAAATGAGCGATTATATCTTTAGCGCCCTTGTAGACAGGGGAAATCTTCTTATTATCGTTTTCCTTTTCGTTTTTGGTGGACTTGTTGGCATGATGCATGTTACTGGAGGCATTAAAGAATTTGCGAATGTAGTAAAAAAAGCGTATTAAAACTGAGAAAAGTGCTTTGATCGTTACATGGGCAACTGTTCTTGTTTCTTTTATGGATTGTGAATTTAGAGTTATGACTACTGAACCAGTTATGAAGTCCGTGAAGAATAATATTGACGTGACGAGGTCAAAACTTGCTTATGCCAAGGGGAATAGGTACATAGAGATAGTATTGAAAGTGAATTGGAAAAAATTTCAACCAAAAGATTTAAATCTTATAATTCCCCTACTCTTACTTTTAACCAGCACTTTTATCTCATTTGGCAAGATGGACTTAGTAAGGGAGCAATTTCATTTATAGATGCCGTACAACAAGCAGATGCAACTCAAGCCATGTTAATTGCTTTTTTTGCCACCGTTATTTTTGCCTTAATCTTATACCTCTTTCATAAAGAAAAGATTTCAGAGCTAATGTTTCACGGTGGAAACCAGTTAATGATGGCAATTATATTATTAGTTCTTGTTTGGGCGCTAGCAGATTTGGCAGATGACCTTGGTTTTTCTAAATTTATTACAGGAACGGCAGGAAAATTTATACCAAAAACCTTAGTTCCAGTAACAATTTTTTTGCTCGGGTCTTTATTGGTTATTTTATAGGTTCATCTTGTGGTACATGGAGATTACTCATGCCTTTAGCAGTATCGTTAGCCCAAGCAACGGGAGCTTCATTACCTTTAACGGTGGGAACAGTATTTGCGGCTGGTTTCATTTGGAGAATTCACCTCCCCCTTAGGAGAAACCACGGTGACGACTGCATCGTTTTTTGATTTACCTGTTGTAAACTACGCTAAAGCCAAAATTGCGCCATCGATTAAGGCGGTAGGAATCTCATCTATATTATTTGTAATTGCTGTATTATTTTCCAATGTCCTACAAGATAAAAACTCATTTTTGACTAGACTTAAGATGCAAATCGGTTGGTCTATAAAATAGTACCTGAATTTTGTAATATATCAGATAACGTAATAAAACCAGCATATCACACTATCTATGCTGGCTTTATTTATTAATAATTATCCATATTTTCTAAACTACTCATTAGTTTCCGAGTTTTAATTGTTAAGCTTATTAGGAAAAACATTGGAAATCATAGTGAATATACAACCTAATACGTTCCAATAACCGCTAATATTGCCGAAATAATTACCAATGTAAAAAACACTACAGCTTTTCTCATCTTCACCAAAAAGAACCTCCTATAAAACTGTGAATTGTGAATGGTAGACATAAACAAACTCTGATGTACAAACAGCTATATGAGTTACAAGATAAAAAGGATGTATGATAACAAACTTTATACATATTGAAGTAAGTATTTATTCTTTCCCCAAGTAACTATTTTTCATTATATTTTTTTCATCGTTTGTCTGACATCTCTAATTAAAATGCGTATACCTATAAGATTTAGAATTAAACCTATACAAGCAAATAGAACAATTATTGGTATCATTTTTTCTCCACATTGTTTTTAATATCTACGAAAAAGAACTAGTATTAATCATGAATTGTGTTAAGAAATCATTCATGTAAGAACATATGTATTTCGATTACAGATCTTCAATAGATCTTACCACTTTAATGACAATAGAATTTTTTCTTTTATGTAGTTACTATCCTCTTATAAATTAATCACCACATTAACCAAGTATTATAGCTTTTCAATTTGTTTTAAACGTTCTAACCTCACTTTGTCCTCTTCTATAGTTCTAATCTTTTCCTCTCGAACCCATTTAAAGAAAACTCTTGTTAATACGAAACCATAAATTACCTCCTGCATGACCTTCATAACAATGCCTCCAGATTGCTGATCATCAAGAAGAGATACTCCATAAAGTCTAGGTAAATCAATATATGATTGATATAAAATATCCTTTGAAAAAATAATTAAAGCACACGCTGGTGTTAGCAAGATACCCATTCCAAATAAATATGCTATTTTATGCAATGGCTTTAACTCATTCATACCATGTATTGGTGATAGAACTGGCCACCACATTAAAAAAGCAATAGGAAACAAGATTAAAATCGACAAATTCATCCATAACATATTAGACATAATAGCATCAAAAATAAATGGAATATGATAGAAAGAGAACAAAACATTAAATAAAAAAATCGCAATTAAAGGTTTGGTAAAAAATGTAACACCCTTTCGTAATAGATCTATTTTTAGCACTGAGCTAACTAACCACGATGGTAAACCTACCAATACCAAAGGAGGAACAGCTAAATAAATAATTGATTGCTGTGCCATATGAATTAGAAATAAAGAATGTCCAAGTTGATTTAAGGGTGTCCCCTTTGCAAGAAAAAATAGAAATACTCCAAAAAGAAAGGAAAACTTTTTGGTCCTATTGACCGGATATGACTCATCCCATTTTTTTCTACCTTGTCCTGTAATGTATAAATAACAACCCGCTAACACTAAAAGAATCAGAAATAAAAACGGGTTCCAGCCTGTTAGGAAATTCACTTGTCCTGTGTGTTCCATATTAGACATTCTATGTTACAACTCCTTTATCATAAATTTTTAAAAAAGTACTCAATATTATTCTTTTATAAAAAATAAAAACTCAAAATTAAAAGTAAGTTTTAAAATAAGAGACTAAAATTTTGACAATTTATCAAATCACTTAAAATTTAGAAATGGTAATTGAAACAAAATCTTAAAGATCACAAACATATGATGAATTACATTTTTTTTAAGATAATGAAAAGGAGTATTTAAAGTTTTGTAATTTCCTTTTGAATGATTTAATTTATCTCGTAATAAAATAATCTTTTAAAAGCAACTAATGATTTTTTAATTCGGCAATTCTTTGTTCAAGTTTACACAGTAAACTTTGGTCTATATCTTCTAATGAGTCTAAATATGGTTAATAATTAACTCTCCAAACTCATCCATTATATTTTCCACTATTTTTATAGATGGCTCTTCAAGGAATTGTTCTTTTGTTTTGGTAGGCTTAAATACTGACATTCTTCCTTGAACTCTTTTTTTGAGTACTCCTATTTTCACCAAGCGATTCATAACGGTTGAAACTGTATTAAAATTTATTTGTTTTTTCTACTTCAAGCCTTTGTTGAACATCTTTTATACTCATCTCAGAACCTTCCCAAAGAGTGTCCATAATTTTTGATTCTAAAGGGCCAAAAAACCGATTTAATCCCACCTCATTAAAATTAAACGTGTTTATGTTCACTTATTCTCACCTACCTATTGCTGCCAAAAATAATACACTAGACAAAGTAATTATAATTTCAACAAGAAAATAGAAATTAACAACTTTTGAAAAGTCCCCTTTTTTTTCCTAGTTCAATAAATAAAAATGATAAGAATAGACTACTAAAGAACTAATACTAATTAGTAGTCCGCCAATACATAATAACGTTTTTTCTTTTTTATAAAAAAATATAATTAAAAAGAAAGTAATACTAATTAGAAAATAGGGAAGCCATATGACAGTATAATTCAAAAAAAATATTTGATGTCTTACAATAGTGTAGAAATTAACAAAAATAAATAAAAATGAAACTTTTTTCATTATATACCAGCCCTTATATTACCATCACTTTTACATCTAAAGAAAAGAATTGTAATAAAGCCATGAAATATTAACACAGTACCTACATGGTATGCTATTCTTATATATATTTTAACTAATATAATTTCAGGATCTTTTTATTCATCTATTTAGGAGTTTATCTCTTTTACGAATATATAATTTTCCTCTCATACTTTTTGTTAACGGATACATGGAAAATCTTGATACCACATAGCAACTGGGAACAAATAACGTTTTTTTCAGTAGAAATAGCTTTTTTAAATCCTGATTAAAGTATTAGATTAATAACAACCTTGTTGCTTGTATAGCATTATTATCATTTCTCCATATTTTTAAATTCACAAACAAAAAAATAATAGTAAAGGCCAAAATTAGAAGTGTACCTTTTTCAGAATGACCGGTTTTTCTCCGTCTATGAGCTAGGATTAAGAAGTTTATATAAATAGTTAGGATTATCAAATTTTGATCATAATTAAACCTCCATTGAAACATTATAAAATAAATATGAACACATAATCATATTTAAATCAATAAAATTCAAGTATCTGTCACCTAATATTCATTTTTAAAATGAGGGAGAACCTTTCAAATTCACAATTTGTTATGAACAACAGAGACTCAAAAAAGCCCTTTTTTAGGGATCGTTAAGTACAAATTTAAGTTCCATTGTGATACTGAGTTTAATACATAGGTCGTCAATTATCACCTAAAATTGCATTGCTAAATTTGCACTTAAAATAGAATAAGGCTTTTTATTCTAGCGATTCAAAAGAGAGAGGTATGTTCTAATAATGAACGAAATTATTATTCACAATATTAAAGATTAGACCAAATATTCGATTTTTATATCTTTCCTTTTTGAACCATCGCTTTTGTATTTACTTACAAACTGACCCCCCTTAATTTTTTGTCAATTTAGTATTCACTTCCATAGGCTAATTTGACATTCTTTTATCTCTTCAATTAGTTGGGATTGATAACCCCTAGATTCCGCGTAATTTTATAGAATTCTTCTGTTGACTTCAATAATGATTTCTAATCACATTAAATTCAATGAAATAAGAAGAAATAAATTAAGGAAGTTGTTTAAACATGTCTCAATACGGTATCACTTGCTTAATTTACTTAAAAAAAGCTTGTTGACTTGCCTGAAATCAGACTTTGTCTACAAGCTAAAGCTCCTAAATAAACTATAAAAGATATTTTAAGGTAAATATTTCATTGGATTAATTGGGTTTTTCCAGGCTCCGTCGTGAATTTCAAAATGCAAATGTTTTCCTGTTGATCGACCAGTGTTTCCCATATATCCAATTTGTTGACCCTTACTTACAGATTGTCCACTACTTACTAATCTGGAATCCATATGGGCATATAAAGTGGTGAATATTTTTCCATTAATATTGTGAGAAATGAAGACGACATTTCCATAGCTACTAGAGTAATATGAACGAATAACTGTTCCATCGGCAGATGCAACTATGGGAACATTATCTGCACTATTTGCCAAGTCAACCCCAGCATGTAATCTTCCCCAACGAGCACCATATCCAGAAGTGAAAGTCCCTTTTTGCTGGCCACATAAAACTACCATTTGTTGAGGGAGTAGTTGATCTGTTTGAAGCTGTTGTAGTTGTATCTTTTAATCCCTGCTGACGTTTCATTTCTATTTTAATGGTTGCTTCTTGCTCTTTAAGAAAATCCACCTCGTCTTCTAACTTATATAATTCTTTTTCTGCTACTATTTGATCATTCTTCACTTGCTCCATTATTATACTTTTTTCTGCAACTTGTGACTTCAATTGTTGTTTCAAAGATTGAAGCTCAGTTATAGCTGCTGCTAATTTATTAAGTTCATTATTCAGTTTAACTTCACTTTCCTCAAGAAGTTTAATATCTTCTTTATGCTCTTGAATAATTTCTTTATCCGCATTAACAATTGTTGTTACTGCACTGACACGACTTACAAAATCACTAAAGTCTTGTGAACCTAGTAGGACATCTAAATAGCTAACTACTCCACCACTCTCTTGTATTGAGCGTACACGGTCTTTTAAAAGACGATTACGTTCTTCTATACGCTCCTCTACTTCCCTAATTTGCTTATTTAACTCATCTATTTTTTCCTTAGTTTCTTCTATCTTCCCCTGACTTTGTCGAAGTTGTTCGTTTGTCTCGGTCATTTTCGAATCTAGAAGTTTGATTTCCGAGTCAAGACTCTTCTGTTTTTGCTCCAAGTTTGAAATTTCACTTCTTTTTTTTTGAATACTTGAATCGACACCAGAACGCTTTTTATGGATATTTTCCTTTTTCTGCTCCAATTCAGTGTTTGCAAAAACAGTATTACTATTTGTAGGAATTACCAAGGTGCTTGTCCCTAATAAAGCAACCAATCCAAGAGACAGTATCTTCTTACTCACGCTGTCTTCCTCCCTTATGTACATTACTTTAGAAAATTAGCAAACAAAAAGTGCATTGCAGTAACAATATTACTAAGTATATTAAATACTTAGTATAGTCCAATTAATCCGTTGAACATGATTTCAAAAAGTTTACTAAACAAATATTGGGGTAGTCTGGTAAGCTAGTAGCCATTATATCATTAAAATCTGACAAATTCTGCGATAAAAATATTACATTTTTATTTCATATCACTGAAATGGATACTTGTTTTTTTCTACAATGAAAATACCGCTTAAATAATCGTTCACAACAGGTCTTATTATAGTTGGATCTTACAAAAATCTTATTTATCTAATCACCAAAGGTATTCTCTTAAATTCAATTTTTATGATTAAGTTAGGTGTGAAGGCCTTCTGTGGAAGGATTCGCTAAAGTATTTTACTTCAATCTACATATTAGACTTTAATTAACACTACTTTATATAGTTTAAATAATGCGAAGAAAACGTGACTTAACTGTGTAAGATGGCATAACTATTTATAATAAGATAAGTTAAACTGAAAAAATAAATAAAAGGTAAATTAGGCAAACAAAAAAACGCTTCAAAATCCGAGGCCACTGAAAATCTGAC
>NZ_NUMC01000039.1:0-8579 GCF_002577655.1 Bacillus sp. AFS040349
TATCTAATACACCAGGCACCTTTCCACCCGGACAGGCTCCACCCCACTACTCCCAAGCCCATTTCCAATCGACTCCTTCACTTTGTACAACGATGTCTACGTAAACGCCTGGTGTGATGATGGCTTCTGGATCGAGTTCTCCTGCTTCGACGATTTGTTCGGCCTCGACAATTGTATATCGACCAGCCATCGCTACTAAAGGATTGTTATTTCGGGCACTTGTTTCATAAACAAGATTTCCGAAGGTATCTGCTTTTTTGGCGTAAACAATTGAAACATCTGCAGTAAGTGCTGTTTCTACTAAATAGTCTTGACCTTTTATCTTGATTTTTGGTTTTCCTTCTTCAATCATGCTATCAATTCCGATATCAGTGAGAATTCCTCCAAGACCAACTCCACCTGCCCTTATTCGTTCTGCCAATGTACCTTGTGGGCAAAATTCGACTTCCATTTTCCCATCTATCATTAACTGACCTGCAACCGGATTTGACCCAATATGGGAGACAATCATTTTTTTAGCCCTTCCTTGACTGACCACTTTCCCAATCCCAATTGTAGGAAAACCAGCATCATTTCCTATAAGTGTGAAATCCTTAATCCTCTTTTGAAGTATGCCATTTATAATAGTAGGTGGATTTCCTACTCCTCCAAATCCACCAAACATAAGTGAACATCCATCACGTATACGGGAAAAACCTTCTTCTAAACTCCCAACCTTATTTATCCTCTTTTTTGGCATTGGTTGCTTCATGGTCTGTTCCCCCTGCCTAACTCCTTCTGAATTTCGGAGACAACTTCTTTAAAAATAGTAACAAGTTCCTCTATTTCTTCTTTTAAAATAATAAAGGGAGGAGAAATGATGATCGCATCTCCACCTACTCCATCTTGACCTGCGGAGGATGGATAGATTAATAAGCCTTTTTCTCTAGCTCTTATTACAATCTTGTTCGTAATAGCATCATTTTTACGAAATGACTGCTTTATATTTTTATCAGAAACAAACTCAACCCCAATCATTAGTCCTTTTCCACGTATATCGCCAATCATTTCAAGGTTGGCTGTTTCTTCTTTAAGTCTTTCCAACAAGTATGTGCCACGTTCTTTTACCTTATCTACTAAGTTATTATTCTCAATATATTCTAAAACAGCTAAAGCACTTGCTGCTGATTGAGGGTTGGCACTATACGTATGGCCACTCATGATAGAATTTGAGCCTTCTAGAATCGGTTTCATCACTTTTTCACTCACGAGAGTTGCAGCAATTGGAGTAAAGCCTGCGCTCATCCCTTTTCCGAGTGCAATAATATCCGCCTTTACTCCCCAATGATCTAGGCCGAACATCTTACCCGTACGACCGATTCCCGTCATCACTTCATCTGCTATAAATAAAATGTTGTAGCGATCGCATATTTCTCTAACTTTCTGATAATATCCGTCCGGGGGTACGATCACACCTCCTGCTGCACCAATAATTGGTTCTGCGATGAAAGCAGCAATATGATCACTTCCGATTCTTTTTATCGCAGCCTCCACTTCATTTGCACACATTAACTGACAAGTTGGATATGCTTTATCAAAAGAACATCTATAGCAATACGGAGCAGTAACAGAGGGGTAATCCTCTAGCAAGGAAACAAATCGTTCCCTACGATTCACATGTCCAGACATAGATAACGCACCGAGTGTGATCCCATGGTAGCTTACCCACCGCGACAAGATTCTTTGCTTCTTAAAATCACCTTGCTCCTGCCAATATTGAATGGCAACCTTCATCGCCGTTTCCGTTGCTTCTGATCCACTATTAACAAAAAAGGACCAATAATCTTCATCAGCATCAACAAGTTTGTTTAACTTCTCAGCCAGACGTTCGGCAGGCTCTGAAGTAAATTGAGAACGATAAACAAATGAAACTTTATTTGCTTGATTCTGCATGCTTTTAATAATTTCGTCTACCCCATGACCAAGGCTCGCTGTAACTGCACCTGAGGATCCGTCAATATATCGCTTGCCCGCATTATCGTATAAATAAATCCCCCTCCCATAACTCACTGTTGGATATTGCTCGTTCATGGTTGGTTTAATTAATAATGACCGTTTCATACGATCGCCTCTTTCTTTTACATAAGCAACGTTAAAATTTAAAATAGTTACGTTTTAATAACCTCGGCATTGTCATTAATGATTGGAATGAAACCACTTTATCCACTTTCTTTGTATCAATAAGAAACAACTGATCTTCTAGCTCCTCAATCATTTTTTTATCTTGATATTCCATTCCACATGAGGAACATTTCACACCAGGTGTGTCGGTAATTTCAATAGCACGCGTTCCATCAGGCAGCTCCCAAAAAACCGTACAGGTTATATTTGTTACATTAACGGATTCGCACCATTCACATTTCATTTATAATGAGGCACCTCCCTTATTCCTCCGTTTACTAACTATCTTTCTTTTGTTGTGCCTGAAACTTTTTCTCCTTTAATTCATCACGTTTCTCACGCTTATCTTTTAATGTTGAATAATTCGGATCTTCTTGGAAACTTTGTCTTCTGTTAATACGTTCCAATGATTCTGGTACAAGATTAAATTTCTCATCATTTAGTAGAGAGGTAATACCAGTTTTAGACGGTTTGATATTTTCCTTTGCATAGATCTCATTAAAGTAATCATCTGCACGTCCTGCAACATACTTTTCCGGTTCTGGATACGTTGTGATCACTCCTTCAAAGTTGCGAAGTACCGTTTTTGTTGGACTTTGTGAAATCACATAGTTTGGTTGTAATGTAATTTTCCCGCCACCACCAGGAGCATCAACGACGAAGGCTGGAACATCATAACCGCTCGTATGTCCACGTAAACCTTCGATGATTTCTAAACCTTTTGAAATCGGCGCTCTAAAGTGACCGATCCCCTCTGACAGATCACACTGATAAATGTAATAAGGTCGGACTCTAATTTTCACCAAGTCATGCATGAGTTTTTTCATAATCGGCACACTGTCATTAATTCCCGCTAAAATAACAGCCTGATTTCCGACAGGCACACCCGCATCAACAAGCATTTCACAAGCACGCTTAGATTCTTCTGTTATCTCAATAGAAGTGTTAAAGTGGGTGTTTAGCCAAACAGGATGATATTTTTTCAAAATATTACAAAGGTTTTCTGTTATTCGTTGTGGAAACACAACAGGTGCTCTTGTGCCAATCCGAATGATTTCCACATGTGGGATTTCTCGTAAATTTTTTAAGATATATTCTAATATTGTGTCATTTATTAAAAGTCCATCTCCACCAGATAAGAGAACATCTCTAACTTCTGGTGTATTGCGAATATACTCAATCGCACCATCTAGTTGCTTCTTAGGCACTCCCATCCCGATTTGCCCGGAAAAACGACGACGGGTACAGTAACGACAATACATGGAGCATTGATTCGTAACGAGAAAAAGTACACGATCTGGATAACGATGTGTTAAACCTGCTACAGGTGAATCTTCATCTTCTTCTAATGGATCTTCTAAGTCATATTTCGTTTTCTTTATTTCTTGACTAATCGGAACAGATTGCATTCGAATTGGACATCTCGTATCAGTTTGATTCATAAGTGATGCATAATATGGAGTAATATTGAGTGGGATTGTTTTTGTAGAAATTTTTACACCCTCTTCTTCCTCAGGTGTTAAGTCAATGACTTGTTTTAAGTCATCAAGAGTTCGGATTGTGTTTGTTAACTGCCAAATCCAGTCATTCCATTTTTCATCAGTGACATCTTTCCATAAACTAATTTCTTTCCAATGACGGTCAGGTTTATATAAATCATGCAACATGAAGATTTCCCCCTTACATTTGCTATTCACAAATTATTAAGCAAGATTTGTGCCAACTATAAGAAGGAAACCATTTCCTTTAGATAAACCGTTATGATTAAACATCTGTAAAAATAAATTATGTCTACTCTTCATAAAGAGCCATCCTTTTTTATATAAAAAGAAGCAGTCAGTGCCAATATTCGGGCAAATAAAACCTTTTAGACTTGCTGAATATTCGGCAGCATGTTAAAAACTTGGCAGTTAATGAGAGAGATCTTTAACCCATACATTCATATCTTCAAGCTTATCGAATATATAACAGTTCTTAGTCAATCTCCCGTTGTATTCATAACCAAGCTGATAAAATGCTGCATTCATCCCAAAGGATAAAGACCTCGCAATTGAAAATGCACAAAAAATCCCATTATCTCGCAAATCAGTTTCTAGAAATAATAACAGCATTTTCATTAACCCGTATTTTCTATGTTCTGGTAGTGTTGCACAGTCTGTTAACTCAGCATTTTTAAAATCAATGTTCACATCTGCAGAAGCAGCACTAACTAGTAAGTTGTTGCTCTCAACTACATAAAAAAGATTGCCTGCACTAATCATTTTTTTTACATAGTCTTTATTATTCATCGGTGTTGGATAAATTTCAAACACCCTTCCATATAAATTGGCGAGCTGTTCTGCATCGTTGATTTCAGCTTTTCGGAAATGATAATGAGCCGGTAAGTTCGTTTCATTTACTTGTCGTTCTTTTTGAAAGACTTTTTCAAGGATAATATTCTCTTGAATCCAGTGTTCACTTGTTCTTCGTTTATCATCTATATACTTCGTCATAATCATGTTATCGGCACCATTAAAATATCCTTTTATTACTGCTTCCAACTCATATCCTTTTGATAAAAGGTCCATCCATTGCTCAGGGCGTGTGTAAAAAATAATTTTTTGAAAGGTATTTTCTGCGCTTAATCTTTCTATTTCCTGCAAAATCATTGTCATATTTCCCCGGTAATGATCGACTCTAATTCGTTCATTAAAATAGTCTAAATACAGTTGCATGACATAGCGAGATGTTGAAAGTTTCTTCGTTTCGGAAGACAAGGTCATTGTATCCACCTCATTTTAGTGAATTTTATATTTTTTTATTTTATATTGGAGAGTTTGTCTTGGGAGTTCAAGGAGCTCGGAGGCCTTAAGCACATTTCCATTTGTTTTGTGTAAAGCTTGTTGAATTAAGTCTTTCTCTGTTTTCTCAACAGCTTCACGAAAGGGTTTTATTTCATCCTTCTCGGCAGAAACCTTATTTTTAATAAATGATGGTAAATGATGGATTGTTAATGTATCCTCATTTTCTACCATGTTCATCGCATATTCAATTACGTGCTCAAGCTCTCTAACATTTCCAGGCCAGGAATGACTTTCTAACATCGATATCACGTTCTCATCAATATGAATCACAAGTTTACCGAAATTGTAGTTATATTTTTGAATAAAATGATGAATTAATAGAGGAATATCTCCTGTTCTTTTTCTTAAAGGAGGAAGCTCAAGAAAGAAAACATTTAAACGATAGTATAAATCCGTTCTTAATTGCTTCTTTTCCATACAAATGTAAGGATGCTCGTTCATCGCGACAATAACTCTTACATCTACTGAATATGAATCAACACCTCCCACTCGCCTAATAACTCCATCTTCCAGGACTCGTAATAGCTTTGCTTGAAAATCTAAGGGCATTGTATGAATCTCATCTAAAAACAGAGTTCCACCATGAGCAAGCTCAAATAATCCCGCTCGATCGACCGCTCCTGTGTAACTTCCTTTTTTCGTACCAAATAAGATACTTTCAAGCAAAGATTCAGGTAAAGAAGAGCAATTTTGAGCAATAAATGGTCCATTTTTTCTTACTGAACCATTATGAAGGGCCTGAACCATTAATTCCTTTCCTGTTCCAGTCTCACCATATACCATAACCGGTGATGTACTATTGGCAGCCTTTTTAGCCAATCTCTTTAATTCATTTATTTCTTCACAAGCAGTTACAAAATGGTCCCACTCATACTTTGCTCCTGAAATGGTTATTGGCTTTGATTGTTGCCCATTCATTTTTTCCTGAAGTTCAAGAAGCTTTTGAGAAAGTTGTTTTACTTTTGTAAAATCCTTAGCAATTTCAACTGCCCCTACAATGTTATTCCCAACTTTAATAGGTAAAGTAGTATTTACCGTATCAATTAGCTGACCTTTACTATTTTTATAGGTCTGAGATTGCTGATAAATTGAGTTTCCTGTCTCAATGACCTTGAGTAAGGTACTTGTTTGCTTATTTAATGAAGGAAATACCTCAAGAACATGTTTTCCGAGTACTTCCTCCACTTCAACTCCGTCATGCTTTGCTGCTACTTGATTATAAAAGATTGTTATCCCTTCAGAATTAACAGCATGAATTCCTTCATCAATACTCTCTAAAATTGCCTCAAGCATTTGTTTAGTTTCAAAGGATTTTAGAAACATTTCGAACACCTTCTTTAATAATCGTAAAAGATGTAGGCCTTATTTCTATTTTTATTAAGAAAGAGCGAGTACTATTCTGCATCAATGGTTTGAACTTTTTTCCTTAAACTTGCACGTCCTTCATCCCAGATTACCGAAACGTCAGAATCAAAAAGCGCTGAAAGCTTCCCAGCAGATAGCATCTCTTTTGTTTCACCAGAATCAAATACTTCTCCTCTTTTTAATAAAAGAGTATGAGAAAAGATTGGCAATATCTCTTCAACATGATGAGTAACATAAAGAAGAGTTGGTGCGGATTCCTTTTTCATCATGCCCTCTATTGATTCTAATAGCTGTTCACGTGCAAGAAAATCTAAACCTGTTGTCGGTTCATCTAAAATTAACAGCTCAGGCTCTGTCATTAAAGCTCGAGCAATCAAAACTCGTTGCCTTTCTCCCTGCGACAAAGTTTCATAAGCTCTATCGGCATAATGTAAACAGCTTAGTTCTTTTAATAGTCCAATCGCTTTTTGTCTCATTTCCTCTGTTGGTTTCTCATAAAGTACGATTGAAGCAAAAGCACCACTTAATACAATTTCAAATGCATTGTCTGACGGATAAAATTTCTGTTGTAGTTTTGTAGATACTAGTCCGATTTTTTGACGAAGTTTTTCCGCTAAATAATCTCGACCAAATACCTTCCCTAATACTTTCACATCTCCTTCAGTTGGAAAGTAGTACGCACAAAGCATATTTAATAGCGCTGTTTTTCCAGCTCCATTTAATCCATACAACACCCAATGTTCATGCTTTTTGATTTCCCAATTAATATCGTTCAAAATCCATTGACCATTTCTTTTAAGTGAAACGTGTTTTAATTCAATTATTGATGCCATAAGTTTCTCCTTTCACCAACATTAGCTTTTTCCTCTTAATAGTATAAGTTTAAAAGAAAAAAGCGATTGAATAAAGGCAATCGCTTTTCTAACTTTTATTTCAAATGGTCAATAACACCACTGGAATTAGAAACTAAAGAGCGCTTTCAGACCTTGAAAACCAAAATAAAGTCCAAACCCTAAAAGTGAAGCACCAGAGATAATGGAGATTACCTTTAAGCTAGTATCATTTAAAAATTTACGGAATCCTGTTGTAAGACCAGCAACAAAAACATCCCACAATGTTAGCCCTACAAAAATCATACAGCTGTACACCAATAATTGGCTTGTACCATTCACTTGAATCGTTTTAGCTAATACCGATCCATAAATTCCTAACCAAAACAGAATGGAAAGTGGACTTGTTATAGACATCATAAACCCAGTAAAAAAGCATTTTGTTAAGGAATCCTTTTTACGGGTTATTGTAAGATTAACCTTATTCACACCTAGAATGCTTTCAATACCTGAATAAATAAGAATAAATCCACCAAATAACCATAGAAAAATTTGGACAAAGGGTATATCTAGAAAATTCACCATACCAAGGTAAACAAAGAGCATAAAAATAGCATCTGCCATCATACTTCCTGCTCCTACAATCCAAGCATGCCAGAAACCATTTTTTATTCCTTTATCTAATCTAGCAGAATTAACTGGTCCAATCGGAGCAGCTAAGGATAATCCTAAAAAAATGTAACTAACCAATATGCTGATACTCAATGAAACCACACACTCCCTTTTTACCGGACTTGTACATTATATGAAGGGAGTTGTCCACTATGATTAAATGTTAAAAAATGGAGTAAGAATGACCTACTTTTTAGGGCATGATAACTTTACCAACGTTTATTTGCGAGGTGTTTCAATATGGCAAAAGAAAAAGAGCAAGAACAAACAGGTACTGATGATGCAATTATTTTGATGTTTTTAGATCTAGTTGAGCAAGACGGTGTTGAAGTTGATGTTACTTTAAGCGTGAACGGAACTGTTGTCTCAGGAACACTTATCGGGGCAACTGCCTATTACGAAGGAATTACTGAAGCATCGAAGAATTTTCATGATAGCACAATGTCAAAAATTATCTCAAAGAAATTTCATGATTTAAAAGAGGAATACGCCAAGCAGAAACAACAAGAATCTGATAAAGAGTCTAAAGATAATTCGACTCCTTTCACGTTTATTCATCTTAAAGATGCTAAATATCTAAATACAAACAGTCAAGAAACTCTTAACCGCGGAACATGGTGGAGAGGAAGAATTTCAGCAGTTGATGGCTTTTCCTTCAATTCGCTTGTCTAATAATATTCCCCTTACTATTGGTAGTGTCAAAAGATTT
>NZ_NUMC01000003.1:0-975 GCF_002577655.1 Bacillus sp. AFS040349
TTCACGTAGTGAAAATAACTTACAATAACAAAATATACCATAATATATATATATTTGTTTTAAGTTTGGTTGCACTTAACAGCACTACTATATTGACTCGCTAAGATGATTACTCGACGTAGCATCGTCAACTGAAATTGGTTGCGGGGACAGGATTTGAACCTGCGACCTTCGGGTTATGAGCCCGACGAGCTACCAGACTGCTCCACCCCGCGATAATAAGAATATAAATAGTTTTTTCTATGGACTTATTTTATTATCTTGTACGGACCGTCCCGATTTCAGAAGGATTATTCAAGATGCTGCTCAATCGGTACGCTGAGGTGACTCAATGAAGCTTATTCACGTGCTCCACCCCGCGATGATAAAAATATAAAAAATTAAATGGAGGAGGAAGGGGGATTCGAACCCCCGCGGGTTTTGACACCCCTGTCGGTTTTCAAGACCGATCCCTTCAGCCGGACTTGGGTATTCCTCCATAATAATTAGAAATTTTAACACTCATCTAATTAAAAAGTCAATTGCTCTAAAATAAAATTAAACCTGGGTTTAGTATGTTATTTTTGTTAATACGAAAATACTATGGTGGAGGATGACGGGATCGAACCGCCGACCCCCTGCTTGTAAGGCAGGTGCTCTCCCAGCTGAGCTAATCCTCCGAATATAAGTTATGCTATTTCTGTTATGGTAAGTTATTTTCGCTGGCGCGAAAAAACTTTGATGACCCATACGGGATTCGAACCCGTGTTACCGCCGTGAAAGGGCGGTGTCTTAACCGCTTGACCAATGGGCCATATAATAAAATTAAACCTATAAAGGTTTGCCTGGCAATGTCCTACTCTCACAGGGGGAAACCCCCAACTACCATCGGCGCTGAAGAGCTTAACTTCCGTGTTCGGCATGGGAACGGGTGTGGCCTCTTCGCCATCATTACCAGACAAAATTAAGTTGAAGGATATTCCTTCAAAACTAGAT
>NZ_NUMC01000040.1:0-98538 GCF_002577655.1 Bacillus sp. AFS040349
TTTGACACTACCTTGAAAAAGCTTGTGTGTGAGATGATAAAATGTTCCATAGTTAACAATAACATGCTCAATCGTTTATTTTCTCTTTTTTTCCATCTTTGCTAACAAGAACAACCTTTTTAAAAAAAATCACTTCTGTATCACATAAGGAAACTTTCATTTTAACAGCAAATAAGGTGCCTTTTTAGACACCTTATTCATAAAACTCATTGATTATTTATCTAGTTTTTTCTAATTTTTCTGCTACTACATCCCAATTAATAATGTTAAAAAAGCTTGAAATATAGTCAGGTCTTCTGTTTTGGTAGTTTAAGTAGTATGCGTGCTCCCAAACATCAAGCCCTAAAATGGCTTGTTGACCATCCATAATTGGGTTGTCTTGGTTAGCTGTACTTGTTACTTGAAGGTTTCCATTTTGATCAACTACAAGCCAAGCCCAACCTGATCCAAAGCGTGTTGTTGCCGCTTTAGTGAATGCTTCTTTAAAGCTCTCAAAGCTTCCAAATGCATTGTTAATTGCAGCTGCTAATTGTCCTGTAGGAGTTTGGTCATTACCAGAGGGTGCAATAACTTCCCAGAATAATGAATGATTTAAATGACCGCCACCATTATTTCTAACAGCCGTTCTAATTTGTTCTGGGACAGCATCTAAATTACTTAATAGCTCCTCTAGTGATTTTGCTTGCAAATCTGCTTTTCCTTCAAGTGCAGCATTTAAGTTATTAACATATGTTTGATGATGCTTCCCGTGATGAATTTCCATTGTGCGCTGATCAATATGAGGCTCAAGTGCATCAAAGCTATACGATAAAGTCGGTAAAGAATAAGTTGTCATTTTTTCCATCCTCCAATAATTTTATATTTTTATACTTGTTAGTATAATAAGTATAAATAAAGAATAAACAAAACTTTTTTAAAGATCAAATAATTTGCTTAAACACGTTTATAAAAAAGAGAAAGTCAGCTAGATGAACATTTCTTCAAACATTTTATACTATATGGTATAATTATATTTTACACCATATCTTCTCCGTATTAAAAATGGAGGTGTTAGTATGAACACGATTCAAAATAGTACAACAAAGGACAAGATCCTTCACTTATTAAAAAAAGAACAAACAATGACTGTTAATGAACTAACAGATGAATTAGGAATTACTCACATGGCAGTTAGAAAGCATCTTTTAAGTCTCGAGAAAGAAGGTTTCATCTCTTCTAAGGAAGTAAAACAGCCGATGGGTAGACCACTCCAAACATATACTTTGTCAGATAAATCAGAACAATATTTCCCTAAAAACTATGAAGGAATCAGCCTTGAATTTCTTCATGATATTAAAGATATACACGGTGAAGAATCTATAGAGCTACTATTTAAAAAGAGAGAAACACGTTTAATTAAGGAATATAGCAACAAAATAATCAATAAAACTACACCAGCTGAGAAGGTAAATGAACTTGTAAAGCTTCAGAACGAAAAAGGATATATGGCTGATGTTTCTGAAATAGATAATGATACATTCGAGCTAACAGAATATAACTGTCCCATTCTCTCAGTTGCAAAAGAATTTAAAATGGCATGTCGATGTGAAACAAGCATGTTCAAAGACGTTCTAGGTGTTAATCAAATAAATAGAACTTGTTGCCGAACTGAAGGTGACAATCATTGTAAATTCATAATAAAGTTTGGTGAGTAAGCTTTTTAGTTTGGAGGTATAACTAGTTTACTCCTCCTCGCAAACTTTAAGTTGTTATAGCAACCATCTATTCTGTAAGCTCCTTAATCGTATGAAATATACAATCCGGTTTCGTGTAAACATTAAAATATTTCACATTATATGTTTGAAGAAGTTGACTAATTTCTAAAAAATCCTTTGAATGCGTATAAAGTATTATGTGGTGCTTTGTTGAATAAAGATCTAAAATTTGTTTTAAGTTACCTACTTCTAAATCTAACAGAACAACTACCTTTTTAATTTTATCGAGCATTTTAAAGGCCTCATCCTGATTGTCATGATTGTAAATCAAGTTAAGAGTTGAATGAGCATGAATGAATAAACTTAAGCTTCTTTGAATATGCGGGTTCTTAGAGATTATCGCCACATCAACCATTGTTACTACCTCCTTGATCTTACTATACAATAATTTGACGTTGAAATATTCCTTTAAAAGAATGATTTTACAGGAGGTTTTTCTACGACTTTTGTCGTAGAAACCTTCAGTAAAAGCAGCTTGTTTTTTACTATTATCTAGCTGCCGGTCCAAATTTTCCATTATGGTAATCTCGATATGCTTGTTTGATTTCTTCCATTGTATTCATCACAAAAGGACCATATGGAACGATTTCTTCTTTTATTGGTGTTCCTGAATATACAAGTACTTTTGAACGCCTGCTATTTGCTTTTATGACAAACTCACTTATGTTTTCTTCGTTTCCTTCACCGTTATAAGTTAATGTACCTACACCATGTTTTTTTAACTCTACCTTGTTTTCTCCAAATGTCATATCACCTGATAAAACGTAAAAGAAGCTATTATGTGTTTCTGGTAAACGATGAACATACTGAGCTCCTTCTGATAAAGTAATTTCTGTTAATGTGATCGGAACAATGGAATTCATCGGACCCTTAACACCTGCAATATCTCCTGAAAATACTTTAACCGATCCTCCTTCAATCGAAACAACAGGTGCATCCTCACTATAAATATTTTGATAAGAAGTCTCTGTTTGTTTTAAATGTTTCGGCAGGTTTAACCAAAGCTGTAACGTATGAGCAATATCATCTTCTACACCTTCCTCAGCATGCCTTGCCGCCCACCCGGCGTTCATATATTGAACATCTCCCGGCTCTAAAATATCTCTTCCTCCAGCATTGTCAATATGCTCCAATCGCCCATCTACTACATATGTGATTGTCTGAAAGCCACGATGAGGATGATCGGAAAAAGTCCCTCGCTTAAACCAATCCTCAGCCATTAAAATAAATGGATCAAAGTCCTTCCAACGATCTACAGGAAGCACCCATCCCTTTTGTATTGACGGAAAGCCTACTTCTTCATATTTAACATACCAATGATCCTTTACACTTCTTTGAAGTGCTTGTGTAGTTTCTTTAGTCAATCTGATCACTCCTAATAATGATTTATCTCTCATCTTCCTTACCTATAACAATCACTTCTGTTTCCAGGTTAACGCCATATTTCTCTTTTACTGTTTTTTGAATCATTTGAATGAGATCTGTATAGTCCTTTGCAGTTGCAGAATCAACATTTACGATAAATCCTGCATGCTTCGTGGAAACCTCTGCTCCTCCAATTCTTAAGCCTTGAAGACCAGAATCCTGTATTAGTTTTCCAGCAAAGTAACCTGGTGGTCTTTTAAAAACACTTCCACATGATGGATACTCAAGCGGCTGCTTTTGCTCTCTTAGTCTAGTATTTTCATCCATCTTTTCTTTTATTTGATGATAATGACCATGCTGTAGTTCAAATTCTGCTTGTAACACAATATAGTTATTTTGGGATATAATGCTTTCCCTGTAGCCTAACAAAAGATCTTCTTTTTCTAAAACGAGTAGCTCACCTAATTCTGTTAAGACTGTAGCTTTTTTTAATACATCCGATATTTGGCCACCATATGCTCCAGCATTCATACAGAGTGCTCCACCTACTGTCCCTGGAATTCCACAGGCAAACTCAAGACCAGATAATGTTTCATTTAACGCGATCCTTGAGACATCGATAATGTTAGCACCTGCTTGCGCTTTTATGATATGACCATTTACTGTTACTTCATTTAGCTTTTTCAAGCTTATAACTAATCCAGCAATTCCACTATCTTTTACAATTAAATTAGTGCCATTTCCTATAATCGTGATTGGTACTTTGTTTTCTTTCGCTTTTCTGTAGATCAATTGGATTTCTTCAAATGTAGAAGGTGTAATCAATACATCTGCTTCCCCACCAAGTTTTGTAAAGGTATAATTCTTTACTGGTTCATAAAATCTTATATCGTTAATATCCAACACATCTTTTAATATGCTTTTCATGTTTACTAAATTGCTCATGTTGCTCACCTTTTCATCAAGAATTTTCATTTAAGAAAGAGGTATACCAAATTTGACCTTAAAAATGGTTGCTGTAGCAACTATATTTTTTCTTTCTATTTAAATAACAATTTAGAATGAACTAGTTTTTATATAAATAGGTATAAAAAGTGAACATCTTTATTAGATCATATGGTTATTTTAATTGCAAATAATATATTCCAATTGTTTTAGTCTTTAACTGATCACATACCTACTTTTATTATAGTTATTATGGCTAGAAATGTGCCCTAAATAAAGATCTTATTTTAATAATGAAGAAACGTAAACTCACACTTATCTCTACAAAAAAGGGGTGGTGATAAATCACCACCCTAAAAAATTAGTAAGAAGGCCATCCTTGAGAATCCCAATACAAATCGTTGATTAATAAGGTTGGCATCCCGTTATTTTCTGCATCATAAGAATGTCTCACAATGACATTGTTGTTGTAAATGTCCTGATGGCCCGGCCCTTTCCATCTACTGTTTCCGGCATCTAAAATTGTACCTCCACCATTCATCATACTTACTCCATTTTTATCAAGATATGGTCCAGTAATATTTTTAGATCTTCCGTAGGCAATTTTGTACGTACTATCCACTCCTTGACAACATCTGTCAAATGAAACAAACAAATAATAATATCCATCTTTATAAGTAATGCTAGGTGCTTCGATTGCATTATTCGGGGAATTTGGTCGAGTTGCAATTGAATAGACAGTACCAGTAGGTTTCATTGTATTTTTATCTAGGCGTGTAAGCTTAATCCCACTCCAAAAAGATCCGTAAGATAGCCAAGGATTACCGTCTTTATCAATAACAAGATCCCCGTCAATGGCATTAAAGTTACTTGAACTTGTTGAGCGAACAACTAATCCATCATCTCGCCATTGTCCAGAAGTTATACTTTCCGTTGATAAAAGGCCGATTAATGAATTATTCGACCCAAAACTAGAAACCGAATAATAGAGCCAATATCTTCCATTGTAATATTGTATATCAGGTGCCCACTGGTTTGATTCATGATTTGGTACATATGTTTTCCACCATGAGGGCGCAGTAGGGAAAATAACAGGTGTAGTGTACCAGTTAACACCCTTATCAGAACGTAATACACGAATTCCATTTTTTTCTGCTTCACCAGTTCCAAATACATACCATGAATTACCCTCTTTAATAATAGAAGGGTCGTGAATCATTTTTTCCCCTGTTACATTCCAAAAAGCGGCACTTGCTGTTACTTGTATATTGAGCACACACAAGATAACCGAAAGAATGAGTAGTTTTTTTATTTGTTTCATTAAATCATCTCCTCTTCACATTTATTCAAACGATTGTTAATATCAGTAATGAAACCCACCACCTCCTTAAAACGCTTTCAAAATAAAGTAAAAAAGATATACATCTTTGCCCAGAATATAGGGTAACAGATGTATATCTTATGCAATAACGAGATGTATAAAAGATTAGAATAGAAGACCTACCACTTAGCACCTGCAGGATTAGGACAATTTTTACTTGTAAACTTAGCTCTATACTCCACTAAACATCCACTATATGAACAAGTTGTTCCGTAAACAAACGAAGGGCAATCTTGACAAGCTTCTAGACGCTTTTTATAGATCTCATCAGAAACAATTAAATTGTCAGGTAAGTGTTTAGAAAGGATTCTATCTACTTCTTCTTTTTTGATAATGACATTTCCAGAACAACCTTTACATACGTTGGTTGTCATAATCATTTACTTCCTTTCTATATTAAATCGTTAACAATACAACAGACATCGGTGGTAATGTTACATCAAGTTGACCATTACTTACAGTGAATTGTGTAAATTCAGCTGGAGCTACTACTTCTGGCTGCTCAAACGTATTGTGTGCATCAATCGTTTCAGCAGTTAAAATTGTACCAGTAATACTACTAACCTCTTTCAATCCACGAAGTTGAAGAGATAATGCTCCAGATTCTTTATGATCAATATTGTATAAGCTGATGTTAACTTTGCCGTTTTTATCTTGAGATGCTGAAACAGATACTTGATCCACTTCTTGACCATTGTATTTGTATTTTCCAACAGTAGCATCAACTGAGAGTACTGTTGCATCTTGGTGTACTTTATACATATCAAATACATGGTAAGTAGGAGTAAGAATCATTTTTTCTCCTTCTGTTAACACCATTGCTTGAAGAACATTTACTGTTTGGGCAATATTTGTCATTTGAACACGATCACTATGCTTATGGAAAATATGGAAGTGGACGGCAGCAACTAATGCATCACGAATCGTGTTTTGCTGATAAAGAAATCCTGGATTTGTTCCTTCTTCAACATCAAACCATGTACCCCATTCATCTATAATCATACCAACACGTTTTTCAGGGTCATATTTATCCATGATCGTGCTATGCTTTGTAATTAATTCATCCATATGCAGTGCTTTTTGCATCGTGATGAACCACTCATCCTCAGGAAAGCCTGTTGCAGATCCTTTTCCTGTCCAGAATTCACCAGGAATTGTATAGTAGTGAAGACTTAATCCATCCATTAAGCGCCCTGCTTCACGCATTAACACTTCTGTCCAATTATAGTCATCTACGTTTGCTCCACCGGCAATTTTATAGATTTTATTATTTCCATAATTTCTTACATATGTTTGGTAACGACGGTATAGATCTGCATAATATTCAGGACGCATATTTCCGCCACAGCCCCAGTTTTCGTTACCTACACCAAAGTATGTAAGTTCCCAAGGCTTTTCTCTACCATTCTCTTGGCGCCAGTTGGCCATTGGAGACTCACCGTCAAATGTCATATATTCAACCCATTCAGACATTTCTTGAACAGTACCACTGCCCACGTTTCCGCAAATATAAGGCTCACAACCTAATAAATCACATAGCATCATGAATTCATGAGTTCCAAAGTGATTGTTTTCAACTACACCACCCCAGTGGGTGTTTACCATTCTTTTTCTTTCACTTCTTGGTCCGACTCCATCTTTCCAATGATATTCATCAGCAAAACAGCCTCCTGGCCAACGAAGCACAGGAATGTTAATTTGTTTTAATGCTTCAAGCACATCGTTTCGAATTCCGTTCGTGTTTGGAATTGGTGAATCTTCCCCAACCCAAATGCCTTCATAAATACAACGGCCTAAATGTTCAGCAAAATGTCCATAAATATTACGGTTAATTTTTCCTTTACTAACATCTGCATTAATAACAATTGAATTTTTCATACTCAATTCCTCCCATGCTTTTTTAGTGATAGTAGAAAGACGAGGAAACTAGAAACATAACATTTCATTTTTGTTTTCCTCGTCTATAAATCAATACCTATTACTTATATACAACGTCGTTCCAACGTAACTCATTTTTAAAGCTATGCTTATTTGTATCATTATTAATAAGAACACATTCAACCCCTACTAGCTCTGCCCAATCTCTAAGCTGGTCTGGTGTTACTTTATAAGAAAAGACTGTATGGTGTGCTCCACCAGCAATGATCCAGTTTTCTGTTCCTTCGCTTAATGAAGGCTGAGGCGTCCAAAGGACTCTTGCAACAGGAAGGTTTGGTAAATCTTTTTCTGGTTGCACAGCATCGACTTCGTTTACAACAAGACGGAAGCGATGTCCTAAATCAATAATTGATGCATTTAAAGCAGCACCGCTCTTTCCATCAAAGATGAATCGCGCAGGATCTTCTTTTCCACCAATTCCTAAAGGATAAACAGCAATCTTTGGCTTAGTTGCTGAAATAGTTGGACAAATCTCCAGCATGTGTGAACCTAACACTAATTCATTTCCAGGTTCGAAATGATACGTATAATCTTCCATAAATGAAGTATCTTCGTTATTTGCCATGATCTTTAAAATGCGGAGTAAACCAGCTGTTTTCCAGTCTCCTTCACCAGCAAAGCCATATCCTTGTGCCATTAATCGTTGTACAGCTAGACCAGGAAGTTGCTTCATACCATGGAGATCTTCAAACGTTGTTGTAAACGCTGTATAACCACCTTCTTCTAAGAACGCTTTCATTCCTAGTTCAATTCTTGCCTGATAGCGAATAGATTCTCGTACTGGACCCGCTTCTTGGCCTTCAGCTACAATATCGTATTCTCTTTCATACTCTTCCATTAGCTGATCAATTTCTAGTTCAGAAATATCATTCATTCGCTGAACTAAATCACCAACGCCGTAACCGTTAATGGTCCAGCCAAGTTTAATTTGTGCCTCTACTTTGTCTCCCTCAGTTACAGCAACTCTGCGCATGTTATCTCCAAAGCGCGCTATTTTCAAATGCTGACCTTCCATAAAAGCAACAGACATGTTCATCCAACTACCAATTTTGCTTCGAACTTCATTATTTTGCCAATGACCAACAACTACTTTTCTTTTTACATTTAGTCTTGTTGCCATAAATCCAAATTCACGATCACCATGTGCAGATTGATTCGTGTTCATAAAATCCATATCAATGCTATCCCATGGAATATCACGGTTAAATTGTGTGTGAAGATGAAGCATTGGTTTTTGTAAGCTTGAAAGTCCGGCAATCCACATTTTTGCTGGAGAGAACGTATGCATCCATGTAATAATACCTGCACAGTTTTCATCAGCATTTGCTTCTAAACATAATTTACGGATGGAATCTGCATCCTTTAAAACTGATTTAAATACTAGCTTATATGTTAATGTAGAATCTTGGTCAAGACCTTCTGTAATTACTTTTGAGTTTGCCTCAACTTCTCTTACTGTTTCTTCTCCGTATAAATCTTGACTACCCGTTACAAACCAAAATTCGTATGGTTTCACTGTTAGCATAATGGTTTCCCCCTAAACGATAGTTACTGTTTCACTTCTTTGTTTTTCTGACCATAATAAGCGTTTGCTCCATGCTTACGAAGATAATGTTTATCTAGCAAGAATTGATCGATTGGACCAGCAATTGGATTTAATTGATACGTGTGTAATGCCATCTTGGCTACCTCTTCTAAAACAACTGCATTATGAACTGCTTGACTGGCATTCTTTCCCCAAACGAACGGTGCATGACCTGAAACGAGTACACCTGGCATCGCTATTGGGTCTATATCTTTAGATTGAAATGTTTCTATAATGACATTTCCTGTTTCTAGTTCATAGCCTCTAGTAATCTCATCTTCTGTTAAAGCTCTTGTACAAGGAATTTCTCCATAATAATAATCAGCATGAGTTGTTCCTAATGCTGGAATTGGACGACTTGCTTGAGCCCAGCTAGTTGCCCATGGTGAATGTGTATGTACAACTCCACCAATCGAAGGAAATGCTTTATAAAGTGCTAAATGTGTTGCTGTATCAGACGATGGGCGCATATCTCCTTCAACTACTTCACCATTCAAATTGACTACAACTAAATCTTCAGCCTTTAGCTTTTCATAAGGGACTCCACTAGGTTTAATGACTACAAGTCCTTTTTCACGATCAATTCCACTTACGTTTCCCCATGTAAAAGTAACCATTTTATATTTTGGTAACTGCAGGTTTGCCTTTAAAACTTGTTCTTTTAACTGTTCAAGCATCAGTTGTCTCCCCTTTCTTTTGAAAAGTGGGGTCTAAAGATGGATGCCCCGCTTCAGAAAATTGAGTGATAGATATATTGGATTTATTGTGTAATTTTCTCTTTTGCTTTGTTAGATTGAGCATGTTTTATCTTCTTTAAGTTTTTCATCACGTTATTTTCGCCACGACCGAAATAATCATATAATCTTGCATATTCAGAGAATAGTTGGTCGTAAACTTGTGAATTCTCATGATTAGGTTGATAAACATAATCTTTTAATCTAGCCATTTCTTTTGCTGCATCTTTAATATCATCGTATCCTCCACGTTCTTTACCAGCTGCAACTGCTCCAAACATTGCAGAACCAAGAGCTGGAGTTTGAGATGAAGCAGAAATTTTGATATCCATTTTTAATACATCTGAATAAATTTGCATCATTAATGCATTTTTCTCAGCAATTCCACCACATGCGTATACTTCATGAATCGGAACTCCACTATTTCTAAATGCCTCAACAATTGTTCGTGTTCCATATGCTGTTGCTTCAATTAAAGCTCGATAAATTTCCTCAGGCTTCGTTAGTAATGTAGCTCCTAATAAAACCCCTGTTAAATCAGCATCTACAAGTGTAGATCGATTTCCATTCCACCAGTCAAGCGAAATTAAACCGCTTTCACCAACCTCCAGTTTAGCTGCTTTTTCTGTTAACAATTGGTGGATGTTCATTCCTTTTTGTTGTGCTTCTTCATAGTAGCTAGCAGGTACACAGTTTTCTGTGAACCATTCAAAATGATCTCCTACACATGATTGACCTGCTTCATATCCCATAAATCCTGGAATTACTCCATCTTCTACAACACCACACATACCCGGTACTACTTCTTCTTTTTCTCCTAGTAAGATGTGACAAGTAGATGTTCCCATAATCATGAGAAGCTTGCCTGGCTCGGTAATTCCAACAGCAGGTACAGCAACATGTGCATCAACATTTGCTATGGCAACTGCTGTTCCTGGATTCAATCCAATCATTTTAGCAGCTTTTTCTGTTAACTCTCCCGCTTTTGAGCCGATAGGATAAATATTAGTAGATAGCTTTTCTTCGACGACATTTTCCAAGCGAGGATCTAATGCTTTAAAAAATTCTTTTGATGGATATCCTTCTTGTTTATGCCATATGGCTTTATATCCAGCTGTACAACTGTTCCTTTTTAAGTCTCCTGTTAGCTGATAAATAACCCAGTCTGTTGCTTCTACAAATTGATCTGTAGCATCGAAAATTTCTGGTGCCTCATTAAGGATCTGCCATAATTTAGGGACAAGCCATTCTGAAGAAATTTTCCCACCATATCTTTGTAAAAATGCTTCTCCCCTTGTTTCTGCAATTTCATTTAAAGAATTGGCCTCATCTTGTGCCGCATGGTGTTTCCATAACTTCACATAGCTATGAGGATGGTTCATATATTGTTCCGTTAAACACAGTGGTGTACCGTTTGTGTTAATAGGTAATACCGTACAAGCTGTAAAATCAATCCCAATCCCGATAACATCTTCTGCTGACACATTAGCTTGTTTCAGGACATCAGGAACTGTCTTTTCCAAAACTTCTATATAATCTGTAGGGTGTTGCAATGCCCAGTCATTTTCTAATTTTGTAACTCCATCAGGTAAGTATTCATCCATTACGCCATGAGTATAGGGCTTTACTGAGGTTGCTATTTCTTTCCCAGTTCCGGTCTCCACCAGAACGGCTCTACCAGATTGAGTGCCGTAATCAACACCAATTGAATATTTAGTCATTTAAAATCCCCCCGACTCTTCCAGCTACTATTTAATTAACTATCAATTTATCAATTTATCAATATTTCATTATTATCATACGTACAAATTTTAGATAATTATTATGATTTCGTATACAACTTAAACGAAAAATTCACAAATCATAACTTATACGTATAACCTTAATTAAATTTTAGCACTTATTTGATATTTTTCAATACAAATTTCATTATTTTCTAAGAAATAGTTGTATTTTTGCATTAAAAATGTATAAAACAGCAAAAATTCATCCTTACAAGTTTAGTGGTTTTTCTACTTTTTTCCCTACAATTACTTCCCCACTAGAATTTTTCCCTGCAAATACCATAGTTGGTCTCCATAAGGTCCAATCCCAAGCTGCCAGTACTAATACTTGGTAAGTTCCATTGTTACAATTCAAGAAAAACTCAAAATGGTTTTCCCCTTTATGTGACCAATATCCATCCTTCGATCCCTCAAACCTACCGTCAAATAAAAAATGAAGTGATTCCGATTGTATTTGCTCATGGTAATTGTTATCCAAATGAAGGATTTCCCAATTTCCAACCATAAACGTTGAATTAATCGGTTGCTCCTTTTCACCCGCATATCTTTCTGGAGATATTAATGGCCATCCATCATCTGTCCAGAGAATTCTTCTAATATGAAGTGCGTGATGTTTTCTGGTCTTCTCACCTCTTGCATGGTGACAAACATAATAGTCTTCACCATCTTTTAATACCGAATTATGTCCAGGCCCAATCCACCCCTCTTCTTTACCAAATTTATATCCTCCCAACACTTTCATCCCAACTTCATTTGGAGGCAAATCAATATTGGTCATTTCATTTCCATTACAATCTATGTAAGGTCCTTCGATTTTGTCTGCTCTTGCAACACGTATATGGTAATCTTTAAATAGCGAATCATATGAAACAAATAAGTAATATTTTTTATAAGTAGGATGGTAGACAATATAAGGCCCTTCAACAGCTCCCTCAACTGAAAGATGTCTCTTGGAAATTAAGGTACCGTTGCCTTTCTCCTTTAACTTTCCTGTATTCTCATCTATACGAGCAACAAAAATCCCACCAAAAAAAGACCCGTAGACCATCCATGGATTTCCTTCTTCATCAAATGTGATATTAGGATCAATCGCATTTGGATCACTTTCACCTTGTTTTGTTTTGATAACCTCACCTTGATCTTTCCATGGACCTTCAATTGATTGACTTGTTGCAACACCTATAAATGATTGGTTTTCTCCAAATTGTGAAGCAGCATAATACAAATAATAGGTATCTCCATATTTTGTCACGTCTGGTGCCCATAATCCCTTTGCACCTGTCCACTCGTAAGCATCTTTTGGAATAGTATCAAATGCATGACCTACCCATTCCCAGTTGATTAGGTCCTTAGATTTTCGAACCTGTATTCCTCCTTTAGGCACACCACCTACTTTTGCATCTGTTGAAAAAACATAATAAGTATCTCCGTCCTTATATAATGCAGGATCATGGACATTATGGATCGTCCATAATTCTTCTTGATCTGCAATTGATTGATCGTACAAGTCATATTTCACTGGTTCTTGTGGAAATATCATATTTATCCCTCACTTTTCTTTTCATAGAGTCGATAAGATACCATTAAAATAAAGTGTTTAACCCTATCACTTAACCTATTATCTTCTTCATCTACATACAGAAAGGCTGAATACACTTCAGCCTTTCCTACTTCTTAATTATTCACTTTTTTAGCGTCTGGAACTGGTACCCCGAAGTGAGGTGTTCCGTCTTCATTCCAAGAAATCGGCTGAACTCGTGTATGTCTGTTTGGATCATACAATGGGTCACCTTCAATTTCTTTATAGTTTCTTGCGTGATAAACAAGAATATCCTGTGATCCGTCTTCAGAAACTGTAAAACTATTATGCCCTGGTCCATATTGTCCTGTTTCTTCTGATGTAACAAAAACAGGCTCAGACGTTTTGTGCCAAGAAGAAGGATCTAATAGATCACTATTTTCATCTGCTGTTAATATCCCCATACAATAATTGAAATCTGTTGCACTTGCTGAGAAAGTAATAAATATTCTGCCATTACGCTTTAATACTGCAGCTCCCTCATTTACTAAGAAGCCGATTTTTTCCCAATCATATTCAGGTGTTGTAATACATACTTGTTCACCTTTAAGTGTCCATGGATTTTCCATTTCAGAAATGTACAAGTTTGAGTTCCCGAAAATTTCCGGATCCTTTTGCGCCCAAACTAAATATCTAACACCTTTATGTTCAAAAGAAGTTGCATCTAATGCAAAGGATTCCCACTTCGTTTTTATTTGACCTTTTTCAATAAATTCACCTTCTAATGGATTAGCTGATGAATTTTCAAGAACAAACATACGGTGGTCAAATAAACCGTCCTTCGTTTCAGAGGTTCTCGCAGCCGCATAATAGATGTACCACTTTCCATCGATATAGTGAATTTCCGGTGCCCATATATTTGCGCTCATTAAGCCGCTCTCATGTTTTACCCATACAACCTTTGCATCTGCATTTGTTAATCCTTCAATGGTTTTCGATCGACGTAGTTCTATTCTGTCATATTCAGGAACGGATGCAGTGAAGTAATAGTAACCATCTGTGTGTTTATATATCCAAGGATCCGCTCGTTGCTCAATAAGTGGATTTTTAATTGTGAATTCTGACATAGTATAATCTCTCCTTAAAGTTAGTAAAATTTTAAGATTCACATTGTAATCTGATCATGTTCCATGACATTTTTGGTAACTTAATTTCTAAGTGATCACCTGTTTTGCTAGTTGAATCAATTTGACTAGGTTTTACATTATCAGGTGCTTCAAAAGTATTTGTCGCATCAAGATTCGTTCCATCCATGACCAAATGTTCGATGACTTTCACCTGACCAAAGGATCGGAATTGTGCATCAAGGACAAAGTCATCATCCTCAGAGCAGTTTAGCGCGAAGATACTTAACGTATTGTCAACTGAATTATAAGTTGTTGAGGATTGCACTAACGGAATTTCACCGTGCTTATTCGTTTCAATCTTTGGTGATTCTACCAGGGAATTCAACACTACCCCTCTTCCGAAATTGGATACTTGATAGAAAGGATAGAAGATTGCTTGCTTAATGGCAGGGCCACCTTTTTGAGTGAAAATTGGTGCGATAACATTCACCAATTGAGCAAGTGACGCCATTTTGACTCTGTCAACATGCTGTAATAGGGTACATAATAGTCCACCAAAAACTAGTGAATCTAACAATGAATAATTGTCTTCTAAAATTGGAGGCGCTATCTCCCAATCTTTTAATTCAACCTTTTTTTGATACCATACATTCCATTCATCAAATGAAATGTACATTTTCTTTTTACTTCGATTTTTTGCTTGAACGTAGTCTGCTGTACTAGCAATTGTTTTAATAAAGTGATCCATATCTGCAAAAGAACCTAGGAAATCATTAATATTACCAAGATTTTCGTAATAACGATGGCAAGAAATATAATCAACATGTTCGTATAAATGCTCTAAAACAACACGATCCCATTCAGGGAATGTTGGCATTTCTGCAGTCGAGCTACCACATGCAACTAGTTTTATTGTTGGATCAACCCATTTCATGATTTTCGCTGCTTCTCTTGCTTTTTTCCCATAGTCTTCAGCATTTAATTGACCAATTTGCCAAGGTCCGTCCATTTCATTTCCTAAACACCAGACTTTTACGTTATAAGGATCTTTTTGACCATTCTGAATACGAAGATCACTCCAATATGTATTTCCTGGGTGATTAGTATACTCAACAAGGTTACCAGCTTCTTTTGGTGTACCTGTTCCCAAATTAACCGCTAACATTGCTTCAATATTGGACTTGTGCGCCCATTTCATAAACTCATCGATTCCTACTTCATTTGTTTCTGTTGTTCTCCATGCAAGATCAAGCCTTGTTGGTCTTTTTTCTTTAGGACCAATTCCATCTGTCCAGTCATAACCTGATAAGAAGTTTCCGCCTGGATAACGGACAATCGGTACATTAAGGTCCTTTACAAGATCCATCACATCTTTTCTGAATCCATCTTCATCTGCAAGAGGATGTTCTGGCTCATAGATACCTGTATAAACTGCTCGACCTAGATGTTCAATGAATGAACCGAATAACTTAGGATCTACTTCACCGATTTTATAATTTTTATCTGCAAAATAACTAACACGCTTCATCTTTTTTCCTCCTTTTTTTAAGTAAAGGAAAAGTGGCTACAATTAATAGTATGAGCCACCTTACATGATGTTTTAATGTTGTATGATCTTTTATCCTTTTACACCTGAAATAGCAACAGACTCAATAATTTGTTTCTGGAAGATAATAAACACGATTAGCATAGGTAAAAGTGACACAACAGATGCTGCCATGATTAATGGGTAATCACTTTGGATGGCAAAAGTTGAGTTAAAGTTTGCGATAACAAGCTGTAAAGTTTGTTTTTCTGGTGAATTAAGGTAAAGAATCGGACCTAGATAATCATTCCAGATTGTCATAAACCATAGAATTAACTGAGCTGCTACTGCTGGCCTAATTAACGGAAAAATGATCTTATAAAAAATTTTAAAATAAGAGCATCCGTCTATCTTAGCTGCTTCAATGATAGAATTCGGAATGCTTGTTAAAAACTGTCTTAAGAAGAAAATCATAATAATGTTTCCGAATATTGCCGGAACAATAAGCGGAAGCAATGTATCAACCCATCCAATATTAGAGAAGAACATAAATTGCGGAATCATAACAACTGGATAAGGAATCATCATTGCAGTTAATAGTAATAAAAATATCTGGTTTTTATACGGAAAATTCAACTTACCAAATGCAAATGCTGCTAAGCTTGATGTAAATGTTCCAATTATTGTGACTGATAATGCTACAGTTAAGCTATTTATAATCCCACTTAATAATGGGCCTTTTTGCCAAATTTCAATATACTTTATCGGATCAAAAGTTTCAGGAATCCAAACTGGTGGTAAAGCGTATACTTCTTGAATATCTTTAAAAGATGTTGATAGCATCCATATAAGTGGTGCTACCATGAATAAAGCCCCTATTGATAGAAAAATGAAAATAATAATATTGGTTAACCTTGTACTTGATTTTACTGATCTCAATTTCGTTTTAGCTTCTACTTTTGCATTTACTCCAACTTCCATCTTTTACACTCCCTTCTTCCTTTTATTAATCAAGTTCAAATGAAGATCTCTCATTTAATTTAAATTGAATAAAAGTAACAATAAATATAAACAACCCAAGTACAACTGCCATTGCCGATCCATATCCCATTTCAAAGTTACCAAATGCTTTTTGCCAAATATAAAATACGACCGTTGCTGAAGAAAATTCTGGTCCACCAGTAGGTGTCATAACTTGGACTTCAACGAAAATTTGCGCCCCTGCAATAATGTTTGTTACAACGATAAAAAACGTAACTGGTTTCACCATAGGAAGTGTTATATTTTTAAACACTTGAAATGCATTAGCTCCGTCAAGTTTAGCGGCTTCATAATACGTTTTTGGCACACTTTGTAAAGCAGCAAGATATAATAACATGCTATAACCAAGGCCTTTCCAAATAGTCATAATAATAAGGGCTGGTTTAACAGTATCTTTATCCATTAACCAGCTAGGACCATCGATTCCTAACTTTTCTAAAAATTGGTTTACTAATCCGTAATCACCGTTATAAGCCCATTGCCATAAAATCGCAACAGCCGCAATCGATGAGATTACAGGAATATAATAGACAACTCTAAAAAACTGTGTTCCAAATATTGCTCTATTTAATCCTAGTGCTAGTAATAATGCCAAAATGATACCAATTGGAATACCTAACATTAGAAATAATGTGTTGAACATCGATTTATGGAAGGATTCATCACTAATTAAATCAATATAGTTCTGAAGTCCAATAAAATTCATTTGACCTAATCCATTCCAGTTTGTGAATGAACCATAAATGGAATATAACGCAGGTACTAGAATAAAAACTAAAAACCCTATAACTGGTGCTGCAATAAATAGATAGGCATTTCTTCGCTCTTCCCGATAAAGCTTAGACGTAGTTTTCATCTTTCCTCCCCATTTCTCTTAAAGGGTACTAACACGAATAAATAGCTTAATACTTTAAAATAAGGTGCTAGTTAAATCTAGCACCTTATTTATTTTTATTTTTTCTTAGATTGCTCTTCCTGCTCAATAGCTTTATCTAATAATTTTTGCATTTTAGGTTGTGCTTCTTTTACGTATTCTTCAGCTGTTTTGTCACCATCAATTACAGGTTGGATATTTTTGAAGAACTCATCATACCATTCACCTGTGTAAGTGAAGTTCGTTGGAAGATCACGTCCATGCTCACCTATAATCTGTAAGAATTCCTCTTTGTTAGCTGGTTTAATTGATGTATCAGCAGCCCATGCTTCAGCTACATCAGTATTGTTAGGTAATTGCACTTGTTGATCCACTAGAGCTTGTTGACCTTCTTCATCAGCTGATAAATAAAGTGCAAGCTCTGCAGCAAGCTCTGGATTCTTCGTTTTTTCAGATACACCAATACCTAAAGAACCGATCCATGCTTTAGTTTCACCAGTTCCACCAACCGGCCATGGCGCTAAATCATATTCGAATTTTAAATCATTGTAAGCTGGCATATCCCAAGGACCAACTGGGAAGAAACCGATTTGTCCTTGCATCCATCTTTGGTACGTATCAAGTGTTTGAGCTTCAGCAATAGATGGTGTTACACCATGAACATTTTGCAAATCTGCAAAATATTGTAATGCTTCAATAAATTTAGGATCATCAACGGTTACCTTTGTATTTGTTTCATCTAACCAATCTGCTCCATTACTCCATACAAATGGTTGTAATGACCAGTTTACGTTAAGTCCAGTTCCCCATTGATCAAGTTTCCCATCACCATCTGTATCTTTTGTTAACTGCTTTGTAACTTCTACAAATTCTTCCATAGTGTATGGTTTGTCTGGATCAGGAAGTGGAATACCTGCTTCTTCAAACATTGTTTTGTTGTACCCGAAAGCGAATGGCCCTAAATCCTTTGGAACCCCATATAGAGCACCTTGTCCCATATTTTCTCCATCATAACGGTATTTGCTTATACCGGATTCCCATATTTTAGTTAAATCAACACCTTCAGCATTTTCTACTAAATCAGTAATATCCTTTAAAACACCTGAGTTTACATAAGCCTTTAAGTTACCGGGATTATAGAAGAAAACATCCGGAAGACTGTTACCAGCAATTGCTGCTTGTAATTTAGTATCATATTGGTCTGGTGCTGTTACAACAACTTTAACTTTTACTCCAGGATTTGCTTCTTCGAATTTTTTTACAACTGCTTTATAGGCTGTTTGTTCTTGTGGTTGACCACTAAACATAAATGTTAAGTTCTTCCCATCTTCTGCTTCTCCGCCTGAGCTGCTGCTACAAGCTCCTAAGACTCCTCCTACAACAACAATTAACATACTGACTAATAAGAATCTACTTAATCTCTTTTTGGATTTCTTAAACACTTTATATTCCCCCCAGATGCTATTTGATAGAAAAGGAGACTTACTTAACAATGGAGTACGATCTATTTTTGTAAGTTTTTCTATTTGTTATGTAAGCGCTTCTTTAATCTTATATTATTATACCTGTTCGTACATGTCAACAACTTTTTTTATATTTATTTAGTACATTTCTTATTTCGACAAAATATATGTACGTACGTGTGTACGGAAAGCTGTTTCACGACAAAAAAAAGACCAATAATTAAGTAATTTGGTCTTTTCCATATTAATATATCTATCTAAGGTTCTTTTATACATATTCATGTAGGCCTACATGTTCATTCCAAAACTTTAACATCGTGTAACGATCTCTTAATTTATGTGCTTTCCTTAAACTGTCTGAAACAAGTTCTGATGGTATACCAAGATCCGACGGAGTAACTGCCCCTTGTAATGACTTAATCATGCCAGCAATGTCACTAGATTTAGGTAACGCTTTTATTACTTGAATTAGCTCATGTTGCTGTTCAAGTACTGCTCCTGCTTGATTTGTCGATAGTTCTTTAAGTTTATCGTTCGAAGAAATTAGTTCCAACATCTGATTCTTATATAAATCTAATACTAACTGGGTAGAAACCCCTACTTTTGCTCCATGAAGAACTTGTGGTTTAGAATTCTTAATAAAGTTCATTTCCCAAAAATGCGAAAGATGATGTTCACCGCCTGACGCAGGTGATGAATGACCAACTAAAAGCATGGCTAAGCCCGATTGAATAAGCGATTCCATTAGAATTTTTAGACCGTCTTTTTCCGCTTGTATAATTTGGTCAATAGAATTCACGCATCCATTCAGAGCTTCTTGTGTTAATCGTGCAGACAAGGGACAGTATGGTTCATTTGCAACAAGATGTGAAAACTTCCAATCAGCTAACGAGGTATACTTTCCAATCATATCAGCAAAACCTGCTGCAATCATTTCTTTCGGTGCACCTTTAAGAATGGAAAGATCAGCAAATACAGCAAGAGGGGATTGCATTTGATACGTTAGTTTTACCCCCTTAATAATGACAGGGGCTCCCATTGAGTTAAAGCCATCAACAGAGGGGGCTGTTGGAACAGAAATAAAAGGTTTCCTCATTTTAAAGCTTGCGAATCTAACAATATCATGAATTGTGCCGGATCCAACAGCGATTACAACATCAACATCCTGAGGTATACCTAACATGGCTTCAATTAATGCTACTTCATCTGCAACTACATCTCCCTGAGCATTTGGCTGAAGAATCGATTTAGAGTTAGCAATGTTTGCTTCACATAGTAGATTTGAAATCGTTTTTCCAGCCACATCATCGGTATATACATCTGCAATAATCGCAACCGTTTTAAATTTTTTACTTTCTAAATATGGAACAACTTCCTGTAATGCTTGATCACTAATAACAATGTCATCAATTAAAATATCATAATGGTTATTTCCACATGAACATGCTTTTGATTGGTTCTTCAGTTCATTTAACGTAATCACTTTTGTTCCCCCTAACAGTTTATTACATCTTAATTTGGAATCACGCTTTTCAATTATATAATTATTTGTTTTCTCTCAACTGCTGGTTTAGATACTGTAGAAGTAGAATTCCGTATGACTAACTTAGGATCATAAACTTTTTGTTTATTTTTGAACGCCTCATTTTCCCGTTTTTCTACTGCATCAACAATCCATTTCGCGGCCTCAATTCCCATATCTGTCTTAGGATGTGTAACAGATGTTAACTTTGTCTCAGAAGCCTCTGCTAAGTATGAATTATCATATCCTACAATAGACATATGTTCAGGAACTTTCATTTTAAGATCTCTTAAAAGGTTCAATACCTGTAAAGCAACTTCATCATTGTAGCAGACAATTGCAGTCGGTCGGGTTGATGCCTCTTTCAAAAGAGTCATCATTTTAAAAATAAAACCCTTTTCCTCTGTTGTGTATGTTACAAACATATCCGGGAAAAATGGTATGTTGTTTTCTCGAAATGCACGAATAAATCCCTGCATACGATTTAACCCTTGTAAATCATCACTTTTAAACAAGCCTATAATTTTCTTATGTCCTTGTTTAATTAAGTGATCAGTGGCAATATAACCACCCTTTTCATCATCTAAAATAATGTTGGCAGGATTTAACTGTGGGTAAATTTGGTTAATCATAAGATATGGGATATTTTTTTGTTCCATTTCCAAATAATAATGTAGATTAGGATTGTAGCTACTGCTTCTTGTAGGTTCCACAATTAACCCATCTATATTATGATTAATCATTGTTTCAATGCATTGCTTTTCCTTTTCAGGATCATTGTCTGTACAAGCGAATGTTAACGAATAACCGCGTGTTGTTAAATAGGATTCAATTCCTTTGATAATAGAGGGGAAGATATAGTCAGAAATATACGTGGTGATTACACCAATTGTTTTACCAGCTGAATTGCTTTTCGATTGTGGCTGTCCCTGAATTAATTGGGTCGAGCAAAAAGTTCCTGCTCCTTGTTCTCTATACAACCAGCCGTCATGCACAAGATCACCAACAGCCTGTCGAACCGTATGCCTACTAACCTCAAACATTTTTACTAATTCGTTTTCTGAATAAATTTTCTCTCCAGGTAAAACCTTACCATTTACAATCCATTCTTTAATTTTTTCTTTCACCATGCTAACCTTTGTTTGCTGTGCCATTATGTCACCACTTTCAGCTTGTATGTCTCTAGTTAAAGTTATTCGTACAACTAATTTTATTATACAACATAAACGTACAAATTTGAAATGAAACAATAATTTATTCTTCTTTTGTATGGTTAATTGTATGGGTAGTTATAAAAAGGACTGGTATCTTTGACATTTGTAGCCAAAACCAGTCCTTTTCCATCAGATTATAATGGTTTATTAATCATTCTTACGCCATATATACCACCTGCTATTTTTCCTTCAGTTGAAACAAATCTCACTTCAATCTTTTCTTTTCCTTCTGTTAATGAAAAGGGGATAGGATATACAACAGCAAAAAGTTTATCAGACTTTTGACCTTTAAGTGTTTGTCGTACAAGTTCTTCCCCCTCTATCAATATATGAAAATCCCTTTCATAAGCTTTACCATCTAGATGTAAAACTCGATCTCCTCCAAAGTAAGTAACATGCAAGTACATCTCAATTTCAGGATCAACAGCTAATTCGTAGCTAAAATACCCATTATCACGACTATCTCGAAAGCCTCTATGAACAAGGTTTAAATAGCCTGAATGGGAGTTTACTGTTTTGATAGCATGATCCACTTCCGGCTGTTGTTCATTTGGTTGGACAGCATCTATTGTGATACTTTCTAGTTTCTCTGTTTCACTTTGTTCTTTGTTTAAAAACTCAACATATTTTTCGTTGTCCATTACATCCCAGTACAACGTATACCTCTGATGATGAAGAGCATAAAAAGGGATAAGTGTCATCTTAAGATTCCCTGGTTGTCCGATAGCCTCTGTTTCAAAACATAATGAGGAGCCTTCGAGTGGCTTGATCACTTTTGTTAAATCTTTTTCACTCGTTACTAGAGTTGGGACATCGATCAAGGGGTGATTATTAAGCTTTAAATGGTCATCTAGAATATCACTCATAGGGAACCTTTCTGTTCCTAGAGCTCCCGCAAGAACGATAGGACCGTACATAAAAGCTACCTTTGTTTCTTCATCTTTCGATTTGTATGAATGCAAATTCATTGGAATAAACAGTTCAATTACATCTCCATCATTCCAACAGCCGCTTACTTCAAGATATCCTTTATCCGCTCTAGCAATTGTTTGTTTACTATTGATAGCCGCAGTTAGCTCACCAGATATCCAATATGGTACACGAATTTGAAACGTCAACAACTCATCTTTTGCTTCTACGATCGTTAACTTTGATATAGGGGCTTCAGGAAATGTTGTTTCTTGTTTAATTGATATATTTTTTTCTACTAGATGTATTTCAGAGGCAATAAATAAGTTTACAAACAATTGATTTTCAGTCTGATGATAAATGCTTCTAGTATATCTTGCAGGATTTTCCATTCCAGTCCCAGTACAACACCAGAAAGAATCATCATGGGAACAATAAACTTTAAAATGACCTGGTTGAGTTGACACAAAGTAGGTTTTCATTCCTGTTTCTGGATCCTGTGATGCTAGAATATGGTTATATAACGCTCTTTCATAATAATCCATATATTTTGATTGATGAGTCCATTTATATAAATGCTCAGTAAGCTTCATCATATTATAGGTATTACATGTTTCGGTTGTTGTTATACCAAGCTCCTCAGAGTTTTCAATACCAAAATGTTCATTTTTGGAATTCCCACCTATTACATATGAGCGGTTTTCTGTGACTTGCTCCCAAAAGAATAACGAAGCATCTCGATAATATGCTTCTCCTGTGATTTCATATAGTTTTGCAGCACCAATTACTTTTGGAATTTGTGTATTTGCGTGTTTTCCTTCTAGTTCATCAATTCCTTTTGATAATGGATCTAGAATAGCTTTATGACAGAATCTAACGGCAAGATCAAGGTAATCTTTGTTACTAGTAATTAAATAAAGATCTGCCATTGCTTCATTCATTCCGCCATGCTCACAAATTAACATTCTTTGAAATTCTCCATCTGTTAAGTTATCTGTTCCTTGTTTGGCCCAATTTGCAAGTTTTAGCACAACTTCTAGTGCCTTCTGATTTTGACAAATGTTGTACGCATCGATAAGACCTGCATATATTTTGTGGATGCTGTACCACGGCACCCATGAATTCCCTAAGCTAAAATGCGATACTTCAAAATCCCCGCCTGCAAAGACTCGATCATAGCAATCTCTTGGGAAACCACTAACATATCCATAGGGATCCTGTGATTGAACATAGGCAAGTTCATCTACAGCGTAATCTAGTTTTTCTTTTAATTTTTCATCTCTAGTAACCGAATACATTGTTGCAGCAGCTGATAGCCAATGTCCAATCGAATGACCGCTAATCCCCATTGTTTCCCATCCACCATAGCGAGGTTTCTTGGGAGTTAATGAAGCGGCAACATAACAAGACGCAACAAGTCGATCTACATCTAAAGAAAGGAGGAACTCTTTTCCAATTCTTTCTGAATCTTTAAAAATACCATCTAAAAGCCTAACATTACTCATTAAACGTCACCTCTTTATACGTTTTTTAATAGAACTTTTCTGGTAACAAATAAAAAAACAATAACCTTAAATGAGACTAATACTCTATTTGTCTATTTTTAAAAGTATTGATGCATGAGGCGATAAATCATACCGAATCTCACTGTTAACGGATGCTAACTGCTTTTCACTCCATAAATCTCTTGGTTGAACTTCCTCCTTGGAAACTTGTAGTTCGCCAAGTGATACAGAAACAGTTTGTTTTCTATCAGATATATTAAAGAGTGCCACATAGATTTCGTTATTACCTTCTGCAGTCCATACAACTTTGTCATGTTTGCGATATACCTGTCGGGCACTATGACTTGTTCTATGCATCTTCAGTACTTCTTCATTTGTAAGTAGAGACAGTGTCCATTCATCGTTATCTCTTAATTCTCCACCAAACATCAGTGGAGAGCGAAAAATTGACCAAAGCGTCATCATCGTGATTTGCTCGTCTTTTGTAAATCTTGTAAATCGGTCACTTGCTCCACCATCCACAGAACGAATACCAATATGTCCTAGTGGCAACATGTCGGCGTCTGGCCAAAATCCTGGACCACTATTTTTACTCCATTTATAGCATCGATCAAACATGTTATAGAGAAGCTCCCAAAGGTCCCAAAAATCATCTGTCATTCTCCACATATTTGCATTTTCTTCTAATAAGCTTGCATGCTCTAATGGAGCGGGTCCAGGTGATAAACTTAACACCATTGGTCGCCCGCAACGATCGATCGCTTTTCTAATCATTTTTATCTCTTCAGTATGTGCTCCGTAGAGTTTCGAATCGGCAATATCATCTACCTTAACAAAATCCACTTCCCACTCAGCATAAAGCTTAAACAGGGAATCATAGTATTCTTGCGCACCTTCTTTTGTTTCGTCTATACCATACATGTCTGTATTCCATGGACAAATAGAGTTAGGCCTTGCAATCTCCCTTGCTGTTTTATTACTACCAAGTATTTTTGTATTTTGATGAACAGCTTGTCGAGGAATACCTCTCATAATGTGGATACCAAATTTCAAACCAAGATTGTGTATGTAATCTGCTAACGGTTTAAAGCCGTTCCCATTCTCAGCAGATGGAAACCGATTAACCGCCGGCACTAACCTTGAATATTCATCCATTTCTAACGGAACAAACGGACGATAAGCAGAAGAAACAGCTCCAGGCTCTGACCATTGAATGTCCACCACAACATACTCCCAGCCATGCTGAAGCAGATGCTTTGCCATGTAATCTGCGTTTCCTTTCACTTCATCTTCTCTTACTGTAGCACCGTAACAATCCCAACTATTCCAGCCCATTGGTGGCGTTAAAGCATATTGATGATGCTTCAATTTTCATCCTTCCTTTCTAAATTGGCTATTCTTTGTAAAGTCCTGATACCGAAGTTATACTTATATTTAATATTGTAAAAACTAAAAGGAGCAGACTATTAGTTTGTTATATTCTTTTTCCTTTTCCAAAAGATAAATAAGCCAATGCTCAAACCTAAAACTAACCCACCAAACAATACTAGATATAAAGAATTCATAGCAGAAACTGGTGAATTTTCATTGGCTAATTTGCTTCCCCAAATTGAAATCCCCTCAGATGATTGTGCAGTGAAAGTCATTATATAACTCTCTGATGCTTGCTCCCATTGACGAACAAATACTCCGTTATACGTTTTACCATCAAGATGCAATGCCACCTCATGCTCACCATCTAATTTCCATGTACCTTCAACTCCACCAGTAATCGTGCCATCCTTATTTAGACGAATAGAAACTGATTCTTTCATTTCTGAACTAATGTCTTTACCATGGTTAATAAAATGATAATCACCGTTAAGCTCTGATTTTTTTACTGTTTCTAACTCTTCCCCAGCATAGCGATAAGGGGAAACAACCGGCCAGCCTTGAGAATTCATATACATTTTGTGCACGCGCACCTCATGTTGTTCTCCTCTTTCTGGGAAACGAGTATGGAAAATTAGATATTGCTCCCCCTTTTTTTCATCATAATAAACAGAATTATGGCCTGGTGAAATATATCCAGTTCCAATTTCACCTTCTTTACTTTCAAATAAAAAGTTTCCCATTAACTTCACACCATAAGGCTCAATTGACGCATCATCAAATAATGGAAGTGATGGATCCGCTTTGGCATGAATCATGTCATTTCCTTCTGCATCCACATATGGTCCATCTGGGTTTTCTGACCTAACAACACGCATGTTATAGCCCCCAATTGCATCAAGGCCGCCAAATGATAAATACATATAATAATAGTCTGTTTCTTTGCTGTATTGAATATATGAAGCTTCTATTCTACTGTGATTTCCTCCAAGCAATTTCTTACCATAACCTTGATCTGGAAAAGGCTTACCCGTTTTTGGATCCATTTTTAGAATGAAAATTCCTCCTGAATAAGAGCCATATGTCATCCACAGCCTTCCATCCTTATCAAAAAATGTATCAGGATCAACTGTATTTGGATGGACTGTTGCATCGTAAATTGTGCCATCTTCACTTTCTTCGTCCCACATACCTGATTTAAGAATAATTCCTAAATCTTTATAAGGTCCTTCTACTGAATCAGCAACCGCCACTCCAAGTGCTGATCGTGGAGAATCTCCTTTACACGCATTGTAGTACATGTAGAACTTACCATCCTCAAGCTGAATAACATCCGCAGCCCACAATGTATCTGATTGTGACCATTCAAACGTTTCTTTCAATTCCTCCACTACGTTTTCAAATAAAGGATTTGCAGGATTAACTTCTGATGAGATTTGCTCCCATTTCATAAAGTCTTTTGTTTTTGCCGCAGCTAAATGAGATCCAAATATATAATAAGTGTCATCTACCCTTAATACAGAAGGATCATGTACAGAAACTTCTTCAAAAACAGGAATTTCGTTTGCCTGAACTTTATGATCTGAGGTAATGGCAGTTCCTGATATAACAAAACCAACTGCACAAAATAACACTAAAAATCTTTGATAAACAGACCTTTTCATTCTCCCCCTTCTCCTCTCCTCTTATAATGAAGTTTCATCATCTTGTATGAACATGCTTATCTTTCCACTTTTCGAAACAGGTTAACTATAGGATAGAAATTAGCTTAACAGCCTTTTATGTAAGCGCTTCTCAATATCATTTTAATCATATTATACATATACGTACATGTCAATCAATTTTGATAATTCGTATGTACAAGATAAACGATAAAGAAGCTTCAATCCTTATGTAAAGATTGAAGCTTCTTCTCATTAACTAAGTATACTTGCTGCCGGAAGAACTGAAGTGTCTATTTAATTATTTATTTTAGTTCCTGCCAATTCTCGATAATCAGTTCTGCTTGATTTTTTAAAGTTGATTTAGCATTTTCAGTAATATGATCTTTCTTCTTTCTATGATCTAGTTGTTTAATAAACTTTTCGATAAACTGAATACCTTTTTTGTAAGAGCCTTTCTCTGCATGATGTTGAGCTTGTTTTAACGAATTTTTTAATTGTGCTTCAACTGATCCATTTACTTCTCCGTTTTCAATAAAAAGATTCAGAGTGTGATTTAGCTCATTTAATTCACCTGGTAGCTTTATCTCTGGCACAGAAACATCTTCCCAGTTTGTATCCGAAGCGAAATAATAGCTTGTATAAGAAGGTTGATTATAACCAACATTTTGCCACGCGATTCCAGTCCGATATTGTGGGTCATGCATGAGCGTGTGAAGCTTGCGATCTGTCACCTCTGTACTTAAGTAAATTCGAATTAACTGGCTATCTTCTGTTCGGACAAGAAGTTCTTCTCTCCAATCCCCGAAAATATCTGCAACTAAAGATGGATTTCCTTTCGTGTAATTATTTGTTCTTGTTCCAGAAGCTGTTAGCACTGTTCCCTTTTGCCAATCGCCTATCGTTGGTGTATTTTCAATAGCTCCATTAATAATTTGAGTTGTCATATCAGCAGCCCACTTGATATTCATATTTGTTCCAGGGGCTTTTTCATTAATCTTTGTTCCATCTGCGGTCCATAGACCAACAGCCCAAGTTTCCAAACCTGGTTGCTCTGGATTAACATCTCCAACCATCCCTCGGCCGGTATCTTTACCAGTATAACCGCCATAAATAACTTCACCAGTTTTAGCATCTCTTAACGCATAGCCATACGGCGCATATCGTCCACCTTCATGAACCATAAAGATCTCTAGTCCATCTCGGTTTGGATCAATATCTGCAACATGTAGTGCATCACCGTGACCTAGGCCTGCTGTTACTCCTGGAGTTGCACTTTCTTCTGGCATGACATCACTAGAGCTATATAATAGTGAACCATCATGATCGATTGTAGATGAGCCATAGATAATTTCTTGTTTGCCATCTCCATCTACATCTGCTGTACTTAAAGAATGTGCACCTTGTGTTGTTAAGGTACCATACTCCTCACTCGTACCTAGACGTCCATGTGGTCCATCATTAAACGGATTTGTCATTGGTGTCCAACCACTATCAACATCCCATTCTTCTTTAAGGTGCTTTCCATCCCAAGTATATGAAACCATTGTTGCTCTTGTATAATAACCTCGTGAGAAAATAGCTGCTGGATTTTTCCCATCCAAATAAGCAACTCCCGCTAAAAAGCGATCAACCCGATTTCCAGGCTCGATGCGTGACATTGCGTAATCGCCCCACATAAGTCCATCATCATGGCGTTCATATTTGTAACGAATGGTTTCCATTTCATCTCCTGTTTCACCATTGAAAACACTTAAATATTCAGGACCTTTTACAATAAAACCTTCAAAGTCTCTTAAATCGTTACGAGAACTCCTACTAGGAGCGTATTCATCAATAAAATAGTCTGCTAAACTTTGAGCATCCTCTGTAGAAAGCGGATAATCATATTGCTTCTCAATTCCAAAGCATTCTTCCAACGTTATAGGCCAATTACCATTTACAACTTCTTCATGGTTATGCCAATTTTTAAACATCTCTACTACGTGATTATAATAGTCTTCACTACTCATTCTGTAATCATCTGAGTTGCTATAACCGGCTTTTTGATCTTCTTTTAACATTGTAATAAATTTCTCAGATTTTACTTTTCCATTTTTATCATACTTAATCACTTTCGTACCTGGAGCTGTTTTAAACATTAATTCAGACTTACCGTCTCCATCAAAATCGTAAACTAAAAACTGTGTGTAATGAGCTCCTGAACGAATGTTAACACCTAAATCGATACGATATAGCAAAGTCCCATCCATCGTATAACAATCTATATAGGTATTACCTGTATACCCCTTTTGTGAAACATCTTTTGAATTTGTTGGATCCCATTTCACAAAAAATTCGTATTGTCCGTCACCATCAACATCACCAACACTCATATCATTTGCCGTATAAGAATAGGATTCTCCACTAGGAGTAACTCCATCTGCTGGCTTTTGAAGTTTTAAATCAACATAGCCTTGGCTCCAAGGTGTTGCTTCTGCACTTTGATCAATTTCCTTTCCATCCTGAACAGCTTTTACATAATATTTAGAAGATGATAAACCGGCTTCGTCTACAAAATTCGTACTATCTTTTACTGTTGCTATTTTTTTCCCATCTCGGTAAACATTAAAGTTGACTCCAGTTAAACCGTTCTCCGAGTATCCGTCAACTTCAGTTCCTAAAAGGCGCCAGCTTAAAAAGATTCCTTGTGATGTATTTGCGGCAACCAGTCCTCTATCAAGGTACTCTAGTTGAACCCCGTTACTTTGAGAAACATGTTTATTTGCCTGTGAAGATGCAGCTGAGGCATCACTTTGTAATCCTGTTAAAAGGAGGGGTGTTGCCAGTGATAACGTTAATAGTTTATTTGTAATAGAACGTTTCCTCATTTTTCCATCACCTTTCGATAATTAATAGAATAAGTGTGTTGTAATTGAGGCAAGATGATTACGAATGAGTTAAGTATGAATATAATAGGATGTTAATCAGGTTTATTATTTGATATCATTACAACAAAACTTTTGCTCTGCGAATAACTCTCACTCAATTTTTAACGATAGTTGTTACACGAAATCAACTAACCAATTCGACAAAACCTACCTTACCTTCACACCTCCTCATTAGAAGTGAGTCCAATAATGTAACCCCTTACATTATTGGACTTACTAATCGTTAAATCTCTTACAGTGTAATGCAAATACTATAGAGAAAACATGTAAATAACAGGGTTAAACGTATAAAAAACAGTGATGATAACGATAAAAAACTATGATTTTTTTATAAGTGATTCGTATGTACCTAGTATTTTTTATAAGAGGTAAATATGTACTAGGTGCCTGCCACTTTCCGAAGTTTGTCAGATTTTGTTCTCTTACAAAAACAAAAAAGACGCTCACTCTCAAAAGAGGTGAAGCGCCTAATTTCGATCAATTATGATCTTTCTAACAGCTTACTACCTAATACTTCATCCATTAATTGCTTTGTCTTATTCGTTAGGAGCATAACCTTTTTTTCCTCAGGATTTGTTAGATATTCCTTTTCCCAGTTGTAAAATGATGGTCCATCGCCATACATCCTTATATTTCTTTGAACTGTTTCTAACGTATATAAAGTTAACATCACATTTGTTAAACAATCATTATCGTAAAATCCAACCCACTTCTCATTCATGGGCTCTTGCATGATGTTCATTGTTTCTTTTATTTCTTCTATCGCCTGATGAAGAAGTAAATAAGCCTCTCGATACTCTTTTTCTTGAAACATTTCAAATGCTCTAGAAAAATAGTAGAGTGCAAAGCAGCCATTTTTATGAATAAGCACTTGAATAAGGAACTGATCATTGATTCTTTTTTGTTCTATACAATCTGCCTCTTTTACTAGTTGGTTAACATTTTTAGTTAACGTGTCCCACTCAGAAAGTTTTGACTCTACCTTTTGCTTAAACCATTCAAATTGCTCTTTTATATCAATTTCTCCTGTGGCCCACCATAAATTTTTACCACTCTGTTTTCCGTGAGAAATAATCCATTGATGAGCAAGGTTACGAATTGTAAAATGATAAAATTGCTCCCCAGCCCGTTCATCATCAGCAAGTCCGTACTGAATAATAGCATCGAAATAGTCATTTATATTCCGACTCATTTCATCACTATAGGCAGGATAATATCTAGTAGCAAATTCGTCTAAAAATGCACCACTATCCACTCTACCTTTATTCCACATGCGGCTAACGAAATCGAGAAAATAGATATGAGGTCTAATATTCCCACAGTTCACAATTAAAAATTCACACATCTGAGAATCAAATACCTCACCTAACTCACTATTAACAAAAGCTGTAGTGTTAGGTAGCATCGTTAAATGGTTTGAAGCTTGCAGATCATAAAAGGTTACATGATAGTAAATGCCATGAGGACCTAGATCATTCTGTTCGGGAATAGAAGGGATTCTAGGATTATGATTTCCTTGTCTTCTAGACACCATTTTCCCATATCCGCTGTCAGCCCATATTTTTATCACTCCCGGCGGTAATTCTAGCAATCCTTTTTTGTATAATTCTGTTATCTCACCGTATAAATTCACACAGCAAATTGGATCCTTTTGATATTGAGCAATCAATTCGTATTGATCGCTCATAATCTTAGAAATGAGTGCTCCTCGCTTCTCGTCTGTATCAAACGTAGGATCATCAGCCCAGAAAGGACGATCACCCTGCCCTCTAAAGCCGATATTCCAGATGACCTTATCATTTTGCTGCTGGATAATTGCATCCTTCCATAATTCCTTAAATAAATCACCATTCTCACTATAAGAAGGATTTTTATCAGGATATACCCTAGAAAACATATGAGCTCCTAGGGGCTCTGCATGGTGATGTGTGATCCAAAGCCCCATCTTCCTGGCAATATCTTTATAGAGAGGATTTTGAATGTCAGTTCCGGGAATGACCATATTTCCTTTGCATCTTATCAATGCCTCAAAAGCCATTTCCCATACGTACGTGTTGGATTGTTGATATTTCCACGTTGAAATAAGGACTTCATCATTGATAAACCAGCCCCTGAATCTAACCTTTGCCACTTCTGATAAATACGGAACAGCTCTTATCTTAACGTTTGCTTTTGGTGAAGGTTCACAATCATTCCAAAACCAAAACTTATCAACACCAAGATATGCTTCACTTATATGAAGGATAGCATAGATTATTCCTAATTCATCTGCAGAAATGACGCTCATTTGTGTCAAGTCATCAGAAAACTGAATAGAGAACTGCTCTTCGTTTAGGTTGTCATGATTCTTTTCATTGAGTTTGAATAAAATGGTCGTTTGTTCCTCACCAGTTTCTGCTCGAAATACTTTGTTTTTATCTCGAGTCAACACATTTAAAAAACACTCAATACTTTCGAGTTTTGGACCATCATATTCAAAACAAGTTTCTTTACTGAATAAAAAGGATGTACCTTCAATCATAGACTGTTCCACTTTAAATAGCCCACCCTGGTAAATAATCCTTCGTGTTTTTTAGCATCTCATCAAACAGTTCCTCCGCTTCTTCGCGACTAACTGTTAGCAACGGCTCGTTCACAAATGTATTCAATGCCAGCTGTTTATCTTTTGTCAAAGCAGCCTGCAAAGTAGACTCTTGATTTAACACATGACGGTGAACCATATTGTGAATATCTAGCGGAAGCTTCCCTGCAAACACAGGTTGAACTGTGTTATTGCGGAATAATGCATTTGTTTCTACAATCGCCCCTATAGGTAACCCTTCAATTTGGCCTTTATTAGGATAATTTACGTTCGTGACAACTTCTTCAACTCCTAACAATGCTAAAATAATCTTAACCCCTTCTTCTCCTGAAGAATATATCTCAAACTTCTGATTCCCTTCAGCTAACTCCTCATTCTCACTGATTCTCTTTATTAAATTCTCCTTACGAAAATCAACGGATGTTAGATGAAACTTCCAGGAAGAAACTGTTTCTGGATCTTTTAAATAAATAGGTGGCATAAATTCAGCTAAATGACGATCACCAGCAGCTGCTATAACCCCATATTTTTTAAACAAATCAAATTTCACTCTCTGGCATGATGAAAAAACACTGTTCTTCCAGCTTCCTTCTTCTTTTTCAAAGCCCGTTTCAGCATACTTTTCTGCAAACTGCTGATAATATGGTATTAAGTCAATATTTTGATAGCTTGCTTGATTCACCCATGTAAAATGATTGATTCCAAGAACATTTACTTTAATGTCTGAACGCTGCGCTACCTCTTCGTTTAAAAATTCTTTTACTACCTCCGCTAAAAGATTTTGGGTTTCAAATACTTCATGACAGCAACCAAATGCTTTAATTTCAGGAAACACCTCGTAAAGTGTACGAGTACAAAGTGACATTGGGTTCGTATAATTAATTACCCATGCATCTTTCGCATGTTGCTTAATAGAATTTGCTATTTCAACGTACATTGGTATTGTTCGAAGTGCCCTGACGAATCCACCAGGTCCGACTGTATCGCCAACAGATTGATAAACACCATATTTTTCAGGGGTATGAACATCAGATGCCATCTCCTCAAAAGAACCAGGTAAAATTGATATAATAACAAAATCACTTTCAGACAGTGCTTCTTCCATGGTCGAAACAGCTTCATATTTCCAATTACTCTTTGCTTCTTCAAGCTGTGAAATTTGATTTCCTATTTTTGCGTTTTGAACAGCTGCATCATAATTTAGATCATAAAGACTCACAGTGCCTGATATTCTACTTTCTAATGCTAGATCATTCATCAAACTTCGTGCCCAGCTCTTTGAACCTCCACCGATATAAGCAATTTTAAGTGAATGTAGATTTGTCATATTTCCCTTATCCCCTTTGCATATATTTGTTGTTAAAATTGAATCACTTTGTGTTCATATGGACCTATGACGCATTTCCCCTTAGAAACTATTCTTCCTGTTATTGCATCTTTTCCAGCGGTTGGAAGGGTAACAGCTCCTCCCTTGCCATCCATATTAACAATTACCCAAATGACTTCATCCATTTTCCCCGCTCTTGGTGCGACAATTGTTCCTTCTGAAACATCTGTTTTCACTAAAACACTAGCTTCTTCCGCATAATGAGTTAAACATTTCTTCAGTAAAATATCTCCTTCATCACCAATTGGTAATGAACCAAGCATCACTATTTTCCCTTTACCACGCTTGCGTTCAGTGATAAAAGCATGACCTTCTGAGATTCCGTCTTGTATTCTACCTACTATTTCTGCTTTTTTCGGTTCAAAAACTGAGCTCCATATGCTTAAAGGAGCTACCAATCCCATAAAATCTCCTTTAGACTCTGTCCCATCCATTGGATACGTATATAATGTTTCAACACCTGCTTGCTCCTCTAATGGACCTAATGCTGCATTAGTATGAATTGTGTGGTGAGCTGTTCTTCCCCCTGTAAGAGGACCAACAATCCAAATCCCTCCATTTTCAACAAATGTGGTTGCTTTATTTAAATAGTCTTCTGATAGGTAATGGATGAAAGGGGTGAATAATAACTTATAACCCCTCAAACTAGCATTCTCAGGTATAAGATCTCGATGAAAGCCTGCTGACAGTATTTTTTCGTAAAAATCAATTACAAGTGACCGATAATCTAAACCAGCATGTGGCTCTGTTTTTAAGAAGGCCTTCGCCACATCTGAATAAGTTATGGCTACTTCTGCTTGTAAAGGTGTAGAAGCTAATATAATAGATTGGATATCCTTCCTAACTGCTTCAACCTCTTTTACATTTTCAAACCCAACAGTTGGTTTTCCCCATGCACTGATTACCGATCCATGTGGTTGTTCACAGCCAGTTCGCTGTTGTCTCCAAAGCCAATAGCAAAATGCTTCTCCTCCTAAAGCATAAGCTGCAACTGCTTCAGCCTTTAAATAACCATTTTGATGCGGAGCTGCGTGACTCTCAAGTGATGCACTGTGTGAAGGGCTTGTTTCCATAATCCAATAATCTCGACCGGATTTAAAATTTCTCCATAAATCACAATTAAATAGATATGAATGAAAATTTTTCCTCTCTGCATACGTATCAAACGATGCAAAATCGAGGTTTTCATATAATCTCTCATTATTAACATGAAAAAATGTCGTACTGTTATGGGTAATAGGTGCTTGTGAATATTTTCGGATAATGGTCGCTTGTTCATCAGAAAATTCTGCTATTTTTTCATATGAAAAGAGCTGATACATCGTTTTCAGAGATGAGTTATGAAGAAACGGTGTTGCAATAGGTTGAGGAACTTGATCAAATCGATGATAATATTGACTCCAAATATGAGTACCCCATGCATCATTCAGATTATCAATTGTTCCATACCGCTCTTCCAACCATTGATGCCACAATTCTCTGCAAGTTTCACACATACACTCACTAACATGGCATTTAAATTCATTATCAAGCTGCCATGCGATTAACCCAGGAAGATGGCTAACTGCCTTTGCAATTTCCTCAGTAATAATTGCAGCTTTTTCACGGAAGTGAGCATTATTAGTACAGATATGCTGACGTGATCCATGTCCCATCACACGACCATTTCCATCAACAAACATCCGCTCTGGATGATTGTGAGTTAACCAGATAGGTGGTGTCGGAGTTGGGGTACACATCACAGTCTCAATTCCATGCTCATTAAGCTTCTCTATGACATTCACAAAAAAATCAAGCTCAATCTTTCCCTCTTCCTTTTCCATCGAAGACCAAGCAAACTCACCCATTCTAACAACGTTAATCCCTGCTTCAACCATCAGCTTTACATCTTCTTCAATTGTTTCTTCATTCCATAATTCAGGATAATACGCTGCACCATGATATAATTTTTTTCTCATTCTACCGAACTCCTACTATAAGAATTTTTTCTTCTTACTTAGACTGGTGTGATCTATTTCTTCTTAATTCATCATCTCTAAAAAGGAAAAACCACGAAAACGTGGTTTAAAATTATTGTTTTAAATGAGAAACAACAGGCAATTGAAGCTCCTTTATGCCTTCTATAACCAACTTCCCAATTTCTAGTGCTCCGACTTCGCTAAAATGGGTGTTATCTTCAATCCCGTTTGGATAATTATGATGAACATTTGGTAGCAAAATAGTGAATAATCTTTTAGAATCCTCTATCCCAAAACGTTCGTATAATTCTTTTGTTTTTGCCCACATATCGATTAAAGGTACATCTAACCTTGCTGCTAATTGCCTCATTGCCTCGGGATATTCTCCTAATGTATTCTCAATTTTTCCGTCTTCGGTAAATGTACGTCGTTGGACAGAAGTTAGTAAAATAGGAATCGCTTTCTTCTCCCGAGCCCCAAGAATATATTGAGCTAAATGCTCTTGATAAGAGGTATATGGTTCTGTTCCATATGACTTTTGATCGTTATGACCAAATTGAATAAATAAATAGTCATTTGGTTTCATTTGCTCCAAAATAGCTTGAAGTCTACCTTCTTCTATAAAACTATTAGAGCTTCTTCCTCCCATTGCTTCGTTTTGAATTCTAATATTGTCTATAAAGAAGGTATGAAATAATTGTCCCCAGCCAGCCATTGGTGCCTCTGCCTCAGGACAATTAGCAGCAGTGGAATCTCCTGCTATATAAATCGTTTGTTTATCAACAGTCACTTTTTCAACCCTCCTCCCTGACATTTCATTTCATTAGCAATATACCTTTTTATTACTTTTTACTAATTCTGCTAAAAAGACGAGTGTTAACCCTTGGCCCCAACCTTGAATACGCTTATATGGTACATTTTTATATCCTTCTGCATCATTCATAACGGCTGTTCCAGCTGAAACCTTTGAGACCTTTCCATCTTCTTCAATTTCGTTGACAATACCCTCGATCGATTTTTGAATATACTTATTATAAAGACTTCCTCTAGTAAGAAGTGCCGCTGCAATGGCTGATGAACCCGAAATTTCATAGTACGACGAAGGATCATCAACGATTGTACGCCATAACCCGTTTTCAGCTTGAAGTCTCACTAACGCACTTAATTGATCTCGTAACGAGCAGTCAATAATCATGTAAGAAGGATCTTGAACATCAACTAACTCTAATGCTTTCGCCATCGTTAAAGCTGCCCACCCATTACCACGAGCCCAATAGATTGATGACATATGATTTTTTGCAATATTGTCCCAGCCATGATAATAAAGATTTGTAAGAGAATCTTGCAGAAAATCTTCATGACCATGATATTGTTTTAATCCATCTCTAAAGTAATCTTCTCGGTCTAGCAATCGACCAACTCTTAGTAGAAATAAACCTGCCATCATCATCGTATCCACCCAAGCCTGTTCTGGAAAAACATGCTTTACTGAATTTACTGTATGTTGAAAGATTCCATCAGCAAAACGTGGCGCATCATGTTGAAGGTACTCTGCCATTTCTTTTATAACAGTTAAATATTTTTCATCTTCTGTTACATTGTACAAAGTAATAAGACAATGACCGATCGACACTCCATTTATAGAAAGTTTAGGCAAACCATCTTCAAGCCATTCATCAACCCAATTTTTTAATAGATCAATATATTCTTGTTTTTCTGTTGCTTCATAGGCTGCTGCTACACCATAAAAAGCAACACCTCCGGGCCAATCCCAGCTAAAATCCATTTCAAATGTACGTTTGACAACTCTATCTAGTAATTCAGTTATTTCAGCTTCCTCAAATTGTAGTTTTGGCATGTAAAACCCCTCCGTTGACTATTGATTATTTTGTAGAATTTCGTTAGCTTGCTTTCTAAATTTCTTTGCTCCTTCTTCAGGTGTTATCTTCCTAAATAAAATCTCATCAGAAATATCTTTCAACACCTTCATTACCTGTGAGCTTCCTACTGGATCTGGTGGGTAAAATTCATCTGTCATTGATTTTGCTTTCTCTACATAGTTTAGAATCTTCATTTCCCCTTCAGTAAGAACTGGTTTAATGGCTTCAGATACTTTTGATGAAACCGGCACTCCTCGTTCACCCTTCATTAACTTATTGGCTTCTACATTAGAAACGAAATAATGAATAAATTTTGCTGCTTCTTCTTTATGCTTTGAACTTTTTGGAACAGAAAATAGCATACTTGGTTTTAAGAATAATGCCTTATTTTCAAGATGTTCAGGTGGCAAGTGAAGCGTTAACGGTGCATTTGTTAACGGATCAAAGCTAGCATATTGATTGGAGTAATTCCAGGTGATTGCTGTACTTCCTGTTACGATAAAATCTGTTTCCATCGTTCTTCCCGCAGCGACCACCTCATCCGGGGTAGGAAATGCACCTTCATCAATTAACCTTAGTTGTCTATAAAAATAATCAATAAACAATTGATCATCAGAATAAGCAAGCGCTGTTCCTTCATTATTATAGAATTGCTCTCCTTTTGTTCTTAAATAATATGGAAAGAAAATATCTGGTGGATGCATCCCATTAGATCCATAAACTCCTGCTGTTTTCTTTATATCCACTGCAATCTGCTCCATATCATCCCAAGTCCAACTATCTTCATCAATCGTGACGCCTGCTATATTCATTAATATGTCATTAGAAATAACAGATAAAACATTGATCCCTATTGTAAATCCGAATAATTTGTCACCTATCTTACCGCTGTTTACTATGCTTTTATCAATGGAAGAAACGTCAATGATCCCCTTTTCGACATATGGAGATAAATCTTCTAGTAAGCCTTTCTCACCATATTGAGACAAAAAAGCCATATCCATCTGAAGCACATCTGGAAGTTGATTCCCCGCGGCCATCGGCTCTAAATTATTCCAATAGTCATCCCAGTTTGCAAACTCCGGTTCAATATTAATGTTTGGATGTTCAGCTTCAAACATTTCAATAATTTTAGTTGTATATTCATGTCTTGGCTGACCTCCCCACCATGCTACTTTAATCGTAATATCCTCTTCCTCCATTACATCTCTTTGCGATTGCTCCTCTGAGTTGCAAGAAGTGAGGGTAAACATCACTATAAGGGTCAGGGTAAAAAACAAATACTTTTTCATAAAGACCACCTTTTTTGTAAGTGTTTACACAAAATAGTTTAATAGGTTTTCTATCTACTTTTAATGTAATTTCTAGAGAAGAATGTTTAAAAATCAGAGTAATATGAAGAAAACCTATTATAATTGTAAGCATTTACATTAAGTAGGTCTACTTGAAAAAGAACCAATTATTCCTGATTGATTAATTCCTGCCTCTTTCCATTTTGTACTATGCGCTCTTGTTGCTTATCATTGATTTTCTGAAAAGCATTCATTGCAGGCCTTGTTATTAGAAGAGCTACTAAATTTCCACTGCATATTAGAAGTAATGGTGGAGCAAAAGAAAGCAAGATCATCAAGCCTGCTCCACACACTAGCATCATTAAAGTTGATAATGGATTCATGATCATAACAAAAAACGAGTTTTTTAGAACCTGCAGGACCTTCATTTCATAATGCACATACATTGGAAAAACATATAGCAACATGCATACAAATAAAATAGAAAGAATTAAAAAAGGAACGGATAATAGCTGTTGTATGAATGAAGAAGCCTGTTTCAGATAATACACATCAATTATTAGCACAATACCTATCAATGTAAGAATCATTCCAAGAATATTACTTTTTATAAACTCTTTTTTATACGCCTTCCAAAATGTTGAAGAGATAGAAAAGTTCATTTCTCGTAATGACCACCTTCTCACAACCGAAAACATAGCAGCTGTCGCAGGAAAAAAACCAAAAATTCCTAATCCAAGGATAGAAAAGAAGATCCATAAAATATTTAATAGCGCCAATCTTGAAATCCATTCCAACACATTATGAACACCACCTAAAAATCCATGAGTCTCCATTCTAATCCGCTCCATTCCCTTTTTAATTTTTCCACAAAGAGTGTTAGAGGGTTAGCTCTTAAGCTTAACCCTTTAATCCACTTGTACTGATTCCTTCCACAACATGTCTTTGGAATAAGAAAAAAACAACGAATACCGGTATTAATGTGACAATAGACATTGCAAACATGGCACCCCAGTTTGAAACTGTTTCATTACTTAAAAACATATTTAATGCCATAGAAACTGTATATTTATCAGGGCTATTTAAATATAAAACCGGTCCTAATAAATTATCCCAAGTCCAATAAAACGAGAAGATTGCTGCTGTAGCCAAAGCTGGTCTAATTAACGGAAGGATAATCTTATAAAAAATTTTAAATGTACTACACCCATCAATTGTAGCTGCTTCATCAAGCTCTCTTGGGATAGTCCTGATAAATTGGACTAAGAGAAAAATGAAAAACGGATGTCCGAAATAGGCTGGTACAGCAATCGGCTTAATCGAATCAAGCCAACCTAATTTAGAAAAAATAATGTATTGCGGAATCATAACAACCTCATAAGGTAGCATTAATGTGACCATCATAATCGCAAACCAAAAGTTTTTCCCTACAAACTCCAGTCTAGCGAAGCCAAACGCGATAAAAGCAGATGATATGACTTGACCAATCATCGTTAAAATAACAAGTACTACTGTGTTTTTAATAAAAACGCCAAACGAATTACCACCGATTCCTTCCCAGCCTTGACTAAAATTTGTTAAGATCCAAGGATCAGGAATTAAAGATTTTGCTGTTACAAAGATTGTTTCACTTGGTTTAAAGGAGCTCATTAACAGCCAAATAACAGGATAAAGCATTAACAAAGCAAATCCGCCAACCAAGATATGATAAATCCACCATTTTGGTTTTTTCATCTTAGGAACTGAAATCCCTTTTGTTTGAGGGACTGTTTTTACATTCGTATTTGTTTCCATAAAGATTATTTCCCTCCCTCAGATTCATAGTGAACCCAATACTTCGATGAGAAAAATATGAGTGCAGTTAATAGTCCAACAATAATTAACATCACCCAGGCCATCGCAGATGCATACCCCATATTAAAGAATTCGAAGCCTTGAATGAAAAGATAGAGTGAGTAAAGAAGTGTACCATCTAACGGACCACCAGTACCTTTTGAAATAATAAAGGCAGGTACAAATGTCATAAATGCAGCAATTGTTTGCATGATTGTGTTAAACAGTATAACTGGACTTAGCATAGGCAGAGTGATTTTCGTAAACTTTTGCCAATGGCTTGCACCATCTACGCTTGCAGCCTCGTAATATGTTACTGGAATGCTTTTTAATCCAGCTAAGAAAATTAACATCGATGATCCAAACTGCCATACAGATAATAAAATTAACATCCACAGTGCAGCTGTAGGATCTCCAAACCAACGAACATCGGGAATACCTAAAAAGCCTAAAAGTAAGTTAACAATTCCCTCATCACCAAATATATTTCGCCACATGATTGCTACCGCTACACTACCACCTATTAAAGAGGGTAAATAAAATAATGAACGATATAAACCAACTGCTCTTGATGCTGTATTTAAGATCATGGCAATTAAAAGAGCGAATCCTAAACGTAGCGGAACACCTGCAAATACATAGATAAGAGTCACTTTAAGAGATTGCCAGTATCTTGGATCGGCTGTAAACATTTTTTTATAGTTTTCAAGCCCAATCCACGTTGGTGGAGCAAACAAATTATATTTTGTAAAAGAAAAATATAATGAGGTTAAGATTGGGATAAACGTAAACGCTAAAAACCCAATGATAAAGGGACTGATAAATAAATAGCCTTTTACACTTTGCTTCATAGCGCGTGCACTCATAGAATCATTTCCTTTCTCCAGAACTGAATTGGCAGTAAGACTGATAGCTGATCGTACAATTGATCAGCTATCAGGTCATTAAGCACTATTTATTTTGAGCTAAAATGCTTTCTGCTTGCTGTCTAAATTGTTTAGCTGCATCTTCTACTTTTAACTGACCATAATTCATTTGTTCAGATAAACTGTCGAGCATCTCAATGATTTCACCTGCTCCAACTGGATCTGGACCATCAAATGCCGAGCTGTTTTGTTCAGCCCATTCAACACTATCAAACACTTGAACTTGTTCAGGAGAAAGTACTGGTTTAAGAGCTTCTTTCACCACTGATGAACCTGGGATACCACGGTCACCTAAGATTAATTTGTTTGCTTCCTCATTGTTTACGAAGAAGTCAATAAATTTAGCTGCTGCTTCTTTATGCTCGGAGTTTTCAGCAACAGACCAAAACATACTTGGTTTCAAATATAATCCATCACTTGTGTTAGGCCCCGGCATGTTTTGAATTTTTAGTGGTCTGTTTGCAACTTGCTGTAATCCTACGAATTGATTTGACCATTGCCAAATACCAATTGCTTCTTGTTTTACTACTGGATCATCTTCAAGACCTTTTAACTGAGCTAAGTAGTCAGGAGTAGGTGCTGCACCATCTTTCACTGTATCTGAAGCCATCGTAAAGAAGTCAATGAACATTTGATCATCATCATATCCTAATGATGCACCATCTTTACCAAATAATGATTTCCCTTGAGTTCTTAAATAGTAGTTAAAGAATACGTCCGATTTCATTGTAGTATCAACAAATATTCCAGCATCTTTCGCTTTTGCTGCTAATTCTTTGTAATCATCCCAAGTCCAATCTTCAGCTAAAGAATCGACTCCAGCTTTCTTTAATAATTCTTCATCATAATGGAAACCAACAACGTTAACCCCTAAGTTAAAGCCATATAACTTGTCATCAAGTTTTCCACCATTGATATAATTGTCCGTAAAATTCGTTGTATCAATTTGATTTCCAACATAAGGTGATAAATCAGCTAACTGTCCATTTTCAGCGTACTGTGAAAAGTAAGAAAGATCCATTTGAATAATATCAGGTAATTGTTGTGCAGATGCCTGAGGTGCTAACTTCTTCCAATAATCATCCCAACTTGCATATTCTGCTTGAATCTTAATACCTGGGTTTTCTTTCTCAAACATTTCGATTACTTTTAGAGTGTAATCATGTCGAGGTTCAGATCCCCACCATGCAATACGAAGTGTTACTTCTTCATCTTCACCACCATCTGATTTTGAACCTGAATCTGAAGAAGATTCACCAGAAGTACTACCGCTACAAGCAGCTAATGTAAATACCATAAAAACCGACATGAAAATTGCCAACCACTTCTTCATTTAACATCCCCCTTGTATTCTTTTTTTGAAATCTTTGTTAACGCTTACAACCTTTATTTTATAGGGTTTATCAAACTATTAAAATGTAAAAAACAGATAAGAGTGTTTAAAAAACAGTGAATTCTGACTACTTTTTCAAATTAGAAAAACTTGGCTTATCGCCAAGTCATAATGGCGAAAGCCTTAGTTTTTCTTATACTATCATCCATAAAAACATAAACTTTGATAGTACAAAAAGGACTGTCTACTCAAAGAGACAGCCCTTTTACCCAAATCTATTAATTTACTTTTTTATATTCAGACGGAGAGTATCCTGTAAACTTCTTAAACACCTGACTAAAGTATTGCGGATTATCACCGAATCCGATCATCTCTGCAATTGCAAATACCTTTACATCGTCCATCAATTGAATCTGTTCGATTGCCTTCTTAATTCGTTCTTGTGTAACATAGCTTGAAAACTTCTGCCCTGTTTCCTGCTTAAACAGTTTACCTAAATAGTCTGCATTCATATAAACCTTATTTGCCACCCACTTTAGGGACATCTCTGTATTTCCAATATTCTCTTCTACAAGATCAATCATCCTATGAATAACAGCCGAATGATTTGATTTATGTCTTTCATAGTAACCTTGTGTAATTTCTTTTGCGGTAGAAAGAAAGAAATGTTTCATTTGCTGGATTGTATCCATATCTACTAATACAGACATTTTATCCATATATTTTTGCATGCTCACTGAGTCTGATTGCTGAATCATCACTAAAAAAATCTGCATCACATAAGAACGCACTAAACTAATTGTTAATCTACTCTCTGTTAACTCAGCGAAAAATTGAGAAATTTCACTTTCCACTTTTTCTAAATTTCCTGATTTTATAAACAAACATAAACTTTGACCATCATATTCATAGTCATTTATTATATTCTCATGTTTAATATCATTTTTTGTAATAATGCTTCCTTCACCTAAATAAAATCTATGTCCCAGGCATTCGAGTGCTTCTAAGTAAAGTCTTCTTACTTGTGTAATACAATCAACCTCACTTATAGCCACTGTCATATCCATTTTATAAATATCAAAGAAATGTTCTCTTAATTGCTCAATCTTCTCCTGAAGATTATTAAACTCCTCCTCATTCACAAGAAAAAGAACATATTCCCCTATACTCGTTGATAAGACTGATTCTGAAAAAAGATCTTCACCCAGGTTTTCAATGACAAACATATGCTCATAATGATAATCACCCTCTATACGAAAGATAATTAACCTTATAAACTCTTCTTCGAAATTCACTCTTAATAGTTTTTCATAAAAATGTATTCCTCTATTGCTGTCAAACTTGCTAGTGATAAACTCTTTTAGTAATTGTTTTTTTACATAGGGCTGTACTTGATCGAGACGACTTTTTGTTTCTAATAGAAATTGCTCTCTCTTTGCATCTATTTTCAGTTCATCAATCACTTTGTTCAAAGCATCCATAATACTATTTTCATTACATGGTTTTAATAAATAATGCTTGACTCCATATTCCATTGCTTGTTTGGCATAGTTAAATTCATTAAAGCCTGATAAGATAATAAACTTTATGGAAGGTTTTTCTACTGCCATTTTTTCTACTAATTGAAGTCCGTTCATTCCTGGCATTTTAATATCACATATCACGATGTCAGGTTGTTCTTTCATGATAAAGTCATAGGCTTCCAAACCATTTCTGGCTGTACCAATTAAACTTGTTCCCAATTCCCCCCAGTTGATGATCCTTGAAATTCCCTCTAAAATAATTCTCTCATCATCAACTAATAACACCCTATACATAATCCCACCTCGTTTGATATGGAATAACGATGCATACCTTTGTCCCTTTGTTTACCTCACTATCAATTTGCAGACCATACTCAGTGCCAAAAACAAATTTAATTCTAGAGTCTATATTACGTAAGCCGATTCCATTTCCTCTAGTCTTTATTTCTCCTTTTTTAACTAATTCGAGTTGCTGCTCATCCATACCAGGTCCATTATCCTCAACGACCAGACGGAGCTTATCTCCTTCTTTGAATGCTAACAAACAAATTTCACATGGCTCTATCATCATTTCCAGCGCATAATGAATGGCATTTTCAACAAGTGGCTGCAAAATCAACTTTGGTAGCTTAGCATTTTTCACTTTATCGTCCATTACTAATGAAAATTCCAATCGCTCTTCAAAACGAAACTTTTGAATAGTCACATAGTGTTCAACCATCTCTACTTCTTGCTCCACTGTTATTACATCATCTTTTAAACTAATGGCGTTTCTTAATAAATATCCTAAAGATTCAACCATTTTGGATATTTGATGCTGCTGATTTACTTTTGCCAGCCAGTTAATAGATTCTAGTGTGTTATACAAGAAATGAGGATTAATCTGTGATTGCAATGCTTTAAATTCAGTATCTTTTATTAATAATTGTTTTTCATAATTTTCATTAATTAGCTGATTAATCCGTTCAATCATTACAAAGAAATTTCGGTGTAACATTCCAACCTCATCCTGATATTGTGAGGGTGTAAAGTTTTCTGTTAGTTTAAAATCTCCTTTTTGAACGAACTTCATCGCTGAAACTAAGTTTTCAATTGGATTCGTAATTCGTTTAGAAAATCTAATAACTAAATAAATAGAAGAAATAGAAATCGCTAAGAATAAAAAAATAACAAGAAACTTAATCATCGTAACCTTTGCGAACATGGTTCCAAAGGGCAAGACATTCCAATATGTCCAATTTGCATATGGAGATTTTGAATAGGTAACAAAAAAGCTTCTTCCATATACATTTTGAATTTGATATCCTTGTTTATCACTAGCTGTAAAGTCTAGCTTATCAACATTAGTAGAATTTCCTTCTGAAAAGAAAATTTCATCTCCTTCTGAGATCGCAATATAACCCTCTTGATCTTCCCATTCTTTTGGCAGCTCTTTAACAATCTCGTGTAACTTAACATCAATTACTAATGTTCCGAGCTTTTCAAGACTTAGATTTTCATAGGATTTTAGCTGTCTCGTAGAAAAAATAGAATTTTTTGAGCCTTCTAGTGAAATCCATACATTACTTCCATTTCCTTTTTCCGCCTTTATGATCATTTCATCTTTATGATCATATAAATTCCGGGAGGGTACTCCTCCAGCACGATATTCCTTCCCAAAACGGTCAAAAAGATGGATGGATTGGATATACTTCTCGGAACCTATATAGCTAGTAAGAGTTTCCCAAATTTCTTTTTCTATTTGATATTGATCATACTTTGTTAAGCTATTGTCCTTTGAACGAAGCAATGCGTTTTGAATAACATCATCACCCATAATTTTATAAGTAACTTCTTCAATATTCTTTAGTTCATCTTCTATTCTATTAGAAGACATAATTAAAACTTGTGAAGATTTACGGTAAATTTGTTCATCATAGCTATTAAATGCATATTGAAATCCAATGATAATAAACGTTAAACAAACAATTAATAAAATAGAAATAAAGACAATTAATTTATACTTAATTCTTAAATTTTTATATCTGGTTGAAATACTTCGGTTTAAGTTCCTCATATATTAGAACTCCAATATCATAATTTGCTAGTAACCGCTTTCAATTCATTTCAAAGGATATCCCATTGTAGACATTAGTGCCAGGCCTGGTTGAGTTGAATCCAATCGACTATATTGGACAATGATTGGCAGATCACTTTCCACTTCAATTGAATAAGGAACACCTGTTGGAATCGTTTCTCCATTAAGCTCCAGTGCTGTTGTACGTAAATGTTTACTTCTCTTGCCCTGCACAATGACAGGAATTTTCTCGATCGGATCTCGATCCTCAAAATAAATCGTAACTTCAAGTTTTGCATCTTGACCATTGCAGTTTAAAATACAAATAGATTCATGGCTAAGAAGTTCCCCTGAGCTTAATGGTGGTATATATCCATCTGGTATGATCCAATGTTTCTCGCCTTTTTGATTATTCATTAACATAACCTCCAACTTTTAAAAAGTACGATAATACTCCATGTTTTAATAATATCATGATTGGTAGTAAATAAGAGTAGGTTCTTATTACTAAACAGATACAAGATAAGAATTTGCTAAAAGTGCAGTTAGCTACCTTCCATTATAATGGAAGCACTTTCAATAATACATTTAATTTTCCGATGATCATGATTAGAAAACAGTGTTTCTATTTCTAATAACTGTTTCAAAATAAAAAGCCTTCTCTAAAACGAGAAGACTTTCAATCTTATATAACAAATGCAAAATAGGCAATAAAAATAAGTGCTAAAACATAGACGATTGGACTGATTTCCTTCTGCTTTTTCATAGCAATCATTGTAATAGGGTACATAATAAAACCAAGACCGATACCAGTTGCTACACCGTAAGTTAGTGGCATCATAATTATCGTTACAAATGCAGGAATCGCAATCTCAAAACGCTCCCATTTAATATGACGTACTTCACTTGCCATTAATGTACCAACAATAATCAAAGCAGGTGCCGTTACCTCTGACGTTACAATAGAAAGTAAAGGCGAGAAAAATAGTGCAATAGCAAACATTCCAGAAATCACAACGGAAGTAAAACCAGTTCTTCCACCTGCTGCTATTCCTGCTGATGACTCAATGAATGATGCTGTTGTTGACGTACCTAGAACTGACCCTGCAACTGATGCTGAAGCATCTGCTAATAGTGCTCGTCCAGCTTTGGGAATTTTATTATCCTTCACTAATCCCGCTTGGTTTGCAATTGCAATCAATGTGCCTGCTGTATCAAAAAATGCTACAAATAAAAACGTAAATACAACAGCTACTAACTCAATTGAAAAGATATCTCCCAACTGCATAAAAACAACACCAAATGTTGGCTCTAAACTAGGAATCCCACCAATAATAGCTTTAGGCTTTTCGATTATACCGAAAAACATTCCTAAAATAGATGTAATCACCATTCCATAAAAGATAGCCCCACGAACATTTTTCACCATTAGAATAACGGTAATTATAAAACCAACAACCGCTAATAAAGTTGGACCAGATTGAATATTTCCTAACGAAACAAATGTTGCTGGATTTGCCACTACAATCCCTGAATTTTTCAAGCCAATAAAAGCAATAAAAAATCCAATTCCACTACCAATTGCATATTTTAAATCCTGAGGAATCACTTCAATGATTTTCTCACGAATTTTGAAAATGCTTAGCAAAACGAACAAAACACCTGATATAAATACACCAGTTAAAGCTGTTTGCCAAGGAATGCCCATCCCAATAACAACTGAATAGGTGAAAAATGAATTTAGCCCCATACTAGGTGCTATCCCAATCGGATAGTTAGCTAAAATCCCAATTAATAGCGTACCGATAATCGCCGAGACTGCTGTTGCTGTAAAAACAGCCCCTTTATCCATGCCTGCTTCTGATAATACAATTGGATTAACAACTAATATATATGCCATTGATAAAAAGGTTGTTATACCTGCAAGAAATTCTTGTCGATAAGCTGTTTGTCGATCTGAAAACTGAAAGAATTGCTTCATGTTGACCTCCTGAATTATGCTAAAAAAGCTTTAGAGTTGAATTACCCTAAAGCACACAAAACAAGAATTACATATCGACATTACATATGTAATCCTTGTAGTCATGCTATTTATGGTAGCTTGGTAGAAACGTTTAGGCCATATCCCTAAACATATACAAGGTTGATATATTATATTAATATAAGTTGATATTATAGAGAAAAATAGTAGTTGAGTCAATGTAAATATTTTGGATTACACGATCAGCTAGGGCTATGTTACTTTTTCTTTGAACAATAAAAAAACCTCAGATGACCCAAAATTCATCTGAGGTTTTTTTATTATTTAGTTTATGTAACAGGGCATCAATCAACAATGAACACTAAAACCAACTATTTCTTCCTGCTATCTTTACTCATACAACCTTACTAATCTCAAAATGACGTTCTAGTTTTCGTTTTACACGCTGAAGAGCATTGTCAATTGATTTAACATGTGTATTCAATTCTTCTGATATTTCCATATATGATTGTCCGTCCATATATAGAGTTAATACTCTTCTTTCCAAATCACTCAGCAATTCATCAATCTTCCGTTCTATTTCGTTCACTTTTTCCTTATTAATAAGCAAAGATTCAGGATTAGTTACTTTTTCCCCTGCAATCATATCCATCAACGTATAATTAGAATCTTCATTAGTAAGAGGCTTGTCCAAGGAAATAGATGAATTTAATGGACCATGTTTTTGGCGAGAAGCAGTTTTAATTGCAGTTATAATTTGTCTAGAAATACAAAGCTCTGCAAATGCATAAAAAGAAGCCATTTTGTCTTCACGATAATCACGAATCGCCTTATATAACCCGATCATTCCTTCTTGAACAAGATCTTCTTTATCGGCTCCTATTAAGAAATACGGTCTAACCTTCGAGCGCACAAAATGCTGATACTTATTAATTAAAAAGGACAATGACTCGCTGTCACCATTATGAGCCATCTCGACCAACACTCTATCCTCTAATCCAGCATAATCGACAATTGGTTCTAATACAGTGTTCATTGATTTGATTTCCCTCCATACTCTTCTTAAATTAAGCCCATTTCGAGCTTATACTTATTTTAAATTTTCACTAGTTTACTAGTTTAAAAAGAAATATATCTATACTAAATACCACGCTACTAACCTAAATAATTTCTTTACTATTTTTCACAGACAAATGTGATGTAGATATAAGTATAAGGGGTTAAAAATAAAAACGTTGTCGAAATATAAACACTAACTACAATTTTTATAAATTTTTTGATTAGATCTATCATTCAATAGGTTTATTTTCAATTTGTTGCATTTTCATGTAAAGAAATGAAGTAAAAACACTCGAAAAAATCATAGATATTGTCATTTAGAAGGAAGATAATTGTTTTAGTGATCACCTAAGATTATTTTTCGGGAAATAATGACAAGAAATAAAAAATAAGTTCTCTGAAATTTTGAGAACTTACCTACATTATTTCAAAATCTTCACTCATTTGCTAGCAGCAACTGAAACACAAAGTTCTTAATAAACGTCTTTCCATTCTGCAATATTATCAGCATCAAATTTAATGGATCGCCAAGCATAATTTGCGTTCGATCTCCATCTTCAACTACTTCTCCTTCATCAATTGGATACCATAAATACATCCATGGTGAAAATCAAAAAAAGCACAACGCAATATCATTTTTGTTGTGCTTTTCTCAATTTGACATATTTAATTATCTTTGCGACAAAACTTCCTTCTCATACTTTTTAACATCTTCCAACCAAGTTTCCTTCACAGGAACACCCATTTGCTCACAATAGTAATCCCAAATTGCTCCAAACGGATATGTTTTAAACTCTTCCATTAAAGCTAATCTTTCCGTAAAGTTTCCTTCTTCTTGAAGCTGTTTTAAGTGATTGTTTGGTACAAGCATTGCGTATAGTAAAGATTTAATCATATTACGAGTTCCGATTGTCCATGCTGCTACACGGTTAATGCTTGCATCGAAGAAATCAAGACCAATCATCACTTTGTCTAATGCATCATTACGAACGATTTCAAGTGAGATTTCTTTTAGCTCGTCATCAAGTGTAACCACATGGTCACTGTCCCAACGAACTGGTCTTGAAACATGCAATGCTAGTTTATCGCTGTATAAAAGCATAGAAGAGATCTTGTTAGATACCATTTCAGTTGGGTGATAGTGTCCAGTATCTAATAAGCATAGCTTGTTATTTTTTAATGCGTAACCCATGTAAAATTCGTGAGATCCAACAACATATGCCTCTGAACCAATGCCAAATAATTTACTTTCTACAGCATCGATATTGTATTGCTCATCAATTTCAACTTCAAAAATTTTATCTAGAGACTCTTTTAATCGAACTCTTGGTGTTAGACGATCGCTTGGTACATCTTTATAACCATCAGGAATCCAAACATTCGTCAAAGCTGGTGTTCCTAATTCTTTACCAAAGTATTCAGCAATTTTTCGGCTAGCAATGCAGTGATTAATCCAAAATTCACGGATTTCAGGGTCTGGATGTGATAGTGTTAGGCCATCAGTAGATTTTTCATGTGAAAATAATGTTGGATTAAAATCAAGTCCTAGTCCGTGTTCTTTTGCCCAGTTCACCCAGTTTTCAAAGTGTTTAGGCTCTAATCTGTCACGCTCTACAGCTTCACCATTTGTTTCAGCATAAATAGCATGAAGATTTACACGGTGTTTTCCTGGAATTAATGATAAAGCCTTTTCTAAGTCACTTCTTAATTCTTCAGGTGTTCTAGCTTTGCCAGGGTAATTTCCTGTAACGTCAATTCCTCCAGATAACTCCCCTTTGTTTACTTCAAAGCCACCAACATCATCGCCCTGCCAGCAATGAATTGAGATTGGTACTTGTTGTAGTTGTTGAAGCACTTCATCAACATTAATTCCCCATTTTTCATATTCCTTTTTTGCTAATTCATAGCTTTCTTTAACTGACATAATACTCATCCTCTCACGTATTGTTGTTTATATGTTTTTACTTCGAATGAACCTTTGATTAATGCTCTAGCTTGTTGAATATGTTCCACTTCTTCTAATGCCATAAGTTGTGCCACAATGTTTCCAATGGCAGTTGCTTCCACAGGACCTGCACATACTTCTTTATTTGTTACATTTGCAAGTAATTGATTAAGCATTTCGTTTTGACAACCGCCACCAATTACATTCACTCTTGGAAAGCTTTTCTCAAATATTTCTTCTATTTCACTGATCGCACGTTTATAGCTATCTGCTAAACTATCATATACACATTTCGCAATCTGTCCTGGTGTTTGAGGGACTTGTTGGTTTGTTTCTTTACAATATTTTTGAATTTCACTTACCATATTTTCAGGCTTTAAGAAGCGATCATCATCCACATTTACGATAGATTGAAAATCCTCTTCTTTTTCAGCCAACTCTACAAATTCAGCAAAAGAAATTTCATCATGATAGTTACGTTTTACTTCTTGAATCATCCAAAGTCCCATAATATTTTTCAAGAAACGATAGCGATAGTCTATGCCGCCTTCGTTTGTAAAATTATATTGAAGTGCCTTTGGAACACAAATTGGAAAACGATTTTCCACTCCAATTAATGACCATGTTCCAGAGCTTAAATAAATCGTATCCTCTAATTCAGGAACTGAGATTACAGCAGAACCAGTATCATGTGTTGCAGGTAAAACTACGTTCATATCAAAACCAAATTCTGATACTAGCTCTTCTGACAATGTTCCTAAAACGTTTTTAGGAGGTAGTATTTCATGAAACATTTCTTTGTTAATACCTAATTTATCAAGTAATTCATGATCCCACTGCTTAGTAAATGCATTTACTAATTGTGTTGAAGTAGCATTTGTATATTCGTTAGCCTTTTTACCAGTTAGTAAAAAATTAAGATACTCAGGGATCATTAAAAATGATTTTGCCTTTTTCAGCACATCAGGTGATTTTTGTTTTAATGCATATAATTGATAAATTGTATTAAACTTTTGAAATTGAATACCAGTCTCAAAGTATAGTTTTTCTTTTGGAATGATAGTAAATACTTCCTCCATCATGCCATCTGTACGAGGATCACGATAGGCTACAGCATCTGTTAATAAATTGTCATGTTCATCTAATAGAACAAAGTCAACCGCCCATGTATCAATGCCAATACTATCTGGCTTTATATTAAGGTCATGACACTTTTTAATTCCTGTTTTGATTTCAGAAAATAAGGTTTCAATATCCCAACAAAAGTGATCATTCTTTTTCACGATATTGTTTTCAAAACGGTGTATTTCATTTAGTTGTAATTTGCCATCTTCAATATGGCCAAGAATTAATCTTCCGCTTGAAGCCCCAATATCTACCGCTAAGCTATATTTTGTCATTTTCTTCACCTCTTCATTGAAAACGCTTGCTTTATTACATAATAAACTAGTTTATTATGGTTTCCTATATCGTGATTAAACAATTTTATTGTCCTTATTTGCCAAATTCATAAAAAATAAAAAAGCTATATCCCCTACTAATTCCAAGTAGTGATATAGCTAGCCTTTTGTTAGTTGTTCACGTAACTTCTTTGGTGTATATCCGTATTTGCTTTTGAATACTCGATAAAAATAACTAATATTTTCATACCCAACCTCTTCAATAATCGAGGTAATTGCTAGTGTTGTATTTTCCAATAAATCCTTTGCCACGCTTAATCTTTTTTCTTGTACAAGCTCCTTAAAAGTATAACTAGTAGCTTTTTTTATTTCTTTACTTAACGTGTAATGAGGCTGCTGAAGTTTTTCTGATAACTCATATAAAGACGCATCTTGGTATTTTTCTTCAATATATTTTAATGACTCAACAATAATGTGATGTCTGTGAGTCTCATCTTTATATTTAACTTTATCAGAGTTTTTAATAAGCTCAACCATTAATAAACCCATATACAATTTTATCGTTGACTCTGACATCATCGAAGGATTCATAATTTCAACTATAATTTTTCCTATCAATTCTTGGATACTCTCTATTTCCGATACAGCGAAATAAAGATATTGTCCGTTTTGTGTGTGATCGAATAAACTATTAATTAAAAAATTCGTTATTAAATTCTCAGTCGTTAAATAAGAAAAAACAAACGAGAAAAATTCAGGCTTTATAATAAAATTAATAATAATATCTTCTTCTTCACAAGCATCGAGTTCATGCTCAATATGCTGGTTGAGAAATAGAATATCACCTTTTATAAGCTCTAACCTTTCGTTCCCAACCGTTTGATTCAGTGAGCCGTTAAACACATAATTCACTTCAATATAATTATGCTTATGCTTCGGAAAATGTACAAATCTCGTATGCTTCCTTACCATAATCATCGTATTATTGTTTAGAAATTTTTCACCCTCAACAACGAAGCTTTCCTGGCTCGTGTAGAGCTCCTTTTGAACCTCGTGTTTTTGCTGAAGAATCAATTTTTCTTCATCATTTAATTGCATGAGCTCTTCTAAAAGATTGGATTTCATCTTAAACCCTCGTTTTTGAGATATATGTGATTCTAGTATTTTATAATGTTATAGTGTGAGGTCCTATAAGTTACTTAGGATCAGGACAGGCACTTTCTATTTGGTTCTTTTTTGTCTCGATTTCGGTACTATCGGGACAGACGCTCGCTCTTTGGTACTGTTTTTGTCTCGATTCTGGCACTATCGGGACTGAGGATCGCTCTTCGGTACTCTTTTTGTCCCGATTTTCGCACTATCGGGACAGATACTCACTCTTCGGTACTCTTTTTGTCCCGATTCTAGCACTATCGGGACAGTTTCCCACTCTTTGCAACTGTTTTTGTCCCGATTTCCGCACTATCGGGACAGATACTCGCTCTTCGGTACTCTTTTTGTCCCGATTCTAGCACTATCGGGACAGTTTCCCACTCTTTGTAACTGTTATTGTCCCGATTTCCGCACTATCGGGACAGTTTCCCACTCTTCGAAACTGTTTTTGTCTCGATTCCGGCACTGTCGGGACAGATGCCCGATCTTTAGCTCTTTTCTTGTCCCGATTCCGGCACTACCGAGAAGGCTGCTCTCTCTTCTCCTCACTTTTTTTCCGATTCATTCCACTAAAGAAAACTCAACCAGCACTCGCCTCAAACATAGCTTCAATATCTTAAAAACTCATTAAGAGAGTAAAAAGCCCTTCATCTCTATCAGTAATGAAGGACAAAATTCCTCTATATAAATTGGCTTAAAATAGAGGTGATTTTAAAGTGAAACCTAGATAACATACAAATGTGTTATCCGTTTACCATCACTGAATTAAACTGTACACCTTTTTCCTCTAGCCCACTGCAATAGCTTTCTTCGATTAGTGAGTCAGTGATTACGTAGCTGATTTTCTGAATATCTGTAATGTGCGCAAACGTTCGTACTCCAAACTTCGTAGAATCTGCCATTAATATCGTTTGATCTGATATTGACATCATCTGTCTTTTTAAAAGAGCCTGCCATTCGTTTGAATCACTTAATCCTGCTTCAATATGAACACCTTTACACGAAATAAATGCTTTATTTACGTGATACATATTAAGTGACCTTTCTGCTAATGGACCAACATAGGATAATGACTTTGGCTGAAGCATTCCGCCGGTGGAAATCACACGAACTTGTTCTTTTTTACTAAGCTCTACTGCTACTTTTATAGAATTTGTTAACACAGTTAATGGGACGTCCGGCATTTCTTTTGCCATATACCATGCTGTTGTGCTGGCATCTAGTACGATCTGATCACCAGGATGAATGAGTTTTACCGCTTCTAAAGCAATTGCTCTTTTTTCGGTAGCATTGGTAATTTCTCTTTCTGTATAAGAAACTTCTGTTTGTTCATCTTGTATACTAACTGCGCCGCCATGACTTCGGCGTAATTGATTTTCTTTTTCTAATTTCTCCAAATCGCGTCTGATTGTTTCCTCTGTTACCTTAAAAATTTTACTTAATTCGGTAACTCGGACACTTAATTTCTCATTTACAACATCGACGATTTTTCGGTGTCTTTCTGCTACAAGCATCTCGGTTTGCCTCCTAAAAACTCTCAATGAAAAAAATAATGATGAGGATGAGCTTACTTGCTTAAAGAGTCAGATCTTACGCTTGTAGGCTCTAGATATTATTATGACATAGAATAGGGTAGAACGCATTGGTTTTAGTGATTATGCGCTTACATTTTTGTCTATAAAACAAGGTGTAATAGAAATGATCTTCTGTTACACCTTGTATGTTTTCTTATTATCTAGTAAATGCTGCTGGCACTCCACCATCAACTGTTAACATACATCCAGTTGTTCTGTCTGATTTAGATGAAGCGAAGAATAGAATGGATTGTGCAATATCTTTTGGATAAATGTTCACTAGTAATGTTGTACGTTTACGATAGTGCTCTTCTAATTGATCCGGGTGAATACCGTATGCTGCTGCACGTTCTTCTCTCCAGCTTGATCCCCAAATGGAAGATCCTTGAAGTACTGCATCAGGAAGAACAGAGTTTACGCGGATTCCAAATTCTCCACCTTCTGCTGCAATACATCTTGCAAGATGAGTTTCCATAGCTTTAACAGAGCTGTATGCTGCTGCATTTTTACCTGCATATACAGAGTTTTTAGAACCGATAAAGACCATGTTTCCACCAGTACCTTGTGATTTCATTTGTTTGAACGCCTCACGAGCTACTAAGAAATAACCAGTTCCTAGAACGTTCATGTTTAAGTTCCACTCTTTTAATGTTGTTTCATCAAATGGGCTTGAAGTTGCTAAACCTGCATTGTTTACGATAATGTCAACACCACCGTATGTTAGAGCAGATTGCTTGAATGCTTCTTGTACCGCTTCTTCACTCGTAACATCCATTTTTACAGCTAAAGCGCGACCTTCTCCGTATTGCTCATTGATTTCTGCTGCTACCTTTTGAGCACCTTCAAGGTTAAGGTCTGCGATCACAACATGAGCACCTTCTGCTACAAATTGACGGCAAGTTTCACTACCGATACCACCAGCACCACCTGTTACAAATGCTACTTGTCTTGAGAACTCAGCTTCTGCTGGAGCTAAAGATAATTTGTAAAGCTCTAATGGCCAGTATTCAACATTGAATGACTCGTTTTCGTTTAAAGAAACAAAGTTTCCTAGAGTTGTAGAACGTTTCATAACTGCAATTGCACGATGATATAAAGCACCACTTACGTTAGCCATTGGGATGTTTTTACCTGTGTTTACCATTCCGATACCAGGAATTAAAATAACACGTGGAGCTGTTTCAGAAATTTTGTCACCTTCGTTTTTGTTTCTCTCAAAGTATGTTTTGTATTCTTCTTTAAAGCTTTCGATTCCAGCTTTTACTTTTTCTACTAAGCTAGCAACATCTTCAGTTTGTGGATTCCAGTCAATGAATAATGGTGTCATTTTTGTATGAACTAAGTGATCTGGACATGCTGCACCAACTTGTGATAATTCTTTAGCATTATTGCTGTTTACAAATTGTAGAACATCTTCTGCATCATCATAAGTTAATAGCATTTTCTTTTCTTCGCTAACCGCACCACGGATAACTGGCATAACTTGTGCTAAAACGTTTTTGCGATCTTCTTCAGAAAGTGCTTCGAATTTTTGTCCACCAAATACATTTTCTTCTACTAATCTAGCTTGAATATATTGTTCTGCTTCATTAATAACAGAAATCGTTTTTTCATAGCTTTCTTCAGCTGTTTCTCCCCAAACAACAAGACCGTGTTTTTCCATTAATACTAATTCTGCGTTTGGATTGTTTTTAACACCTTCTGCGATCATTTTTGAAAGTGTGAATCCTGGGCGTACATATGGTACCCAAACAAAACGGTCTCCGTAAATTTCTTCAGCAATTTGACGACCATTGTCTGCACAGCAAAGACCAATGATTGCGTCTGGATGTGTGTGGTCAACATGCTTGAACGGTAAGAATGCGTGTAATAGAGTTTCAATTGATGCACGTGGATGCTTGCTGTCGATCATGCAATGTGCAAGATAAGCAACCATTTCTTCATCTGACATTTCGTCACGTTCGATTAATGGACGAATATCTTCCATTCTTAAACCAGTGAAGTTGTGTGCTTTCATTGTCGCTAAATCTGATCCACTACCTTTAACGTACATCACTTCTACATCACGGCCACGGAAATCTTTTTCAATTGTTTTCATTGACGTATTCCCGCCACCCCAGTTACATACAGCACGATCTGAACCAATTAAATTAGAGCGATATACTAGCTCTTCTACTCCTTGAGATAATGAAGCTGCTTTTTCTTTATTCCATAAACTTTGTACCACTTTATTTCCTCCTCTATTGTTTCGTATCTGTTTTTGTTTGTTTATCTGTTTTTTATTATATACTATGTTTGTTTATTTTTGAATATGTTTTTTGTTTATTTTTGAATTTATTCATCAACAAGAATATACGTTGCTTTAATCGGTCCATGAACCCCAACAATCAGGTTCAATTCAATGTCGGCACTATTACTTGGACCTGTAATAAAATCAATACAAGATGAAATGTTTTTGCCTTCTTTAACTTGTTTGTTAATATACGCAGTTGCTTGCGTCATTCTAGGGACTAATGTGCTCTTTGGAACAATGGCAATATACGTTTTCGGTAATAAGCTAACAGATCTTCCTTTGTTTTCACTGCTAAATAGCACAACTGTCCCAGATTCTGCAAGCGTGATGTCACTAAAAGTGATGCCCACATCTGCTTTTTCAGCTGCTTCAATATTTTTCTCTTTAAGAGCAGGATCCCAAATATGAACATCAATATTTTCTTGGGGAAGTTTGTCTAATAGATTTTCTGCTAACCCAAACTCTTTATGACGTTCATCTTCCCATGTAACAACACTAGCTACTTCGTACTGTTCAAAAACTCCACGAATTTTCTCTGTTAGTTTGTCCGAGCTCGTTTCAATAAACTGAGTATGAATGACTTCACAATGCTTTTTAAGTACTTCCACTAATTCATCCTGTGATGCATCTTTTAACACTTCAAACTGAGGGGTTGTTGTCCATTGTGGTTTTGTGACTGTTTTTCTTCTTTCTCTTCCTAGTTTTTCAGCAACCGTACTAAGAAAGAAATCTCGATGATGAATTTGTCCTTCTGCCATCTTATTCCCCTCCTTTTTCTCTCTTTTTATACCAGTCCCGGAATCTTTCTTTACTTGGAGCTGGAAAATCACGCACATCTGTCCATGGCTTCATTGGTCCAGGTCCTTTTTGGATGTTATTTTCCTTTGTAAATGGTGCCATAACGGAAGAAGCAGATTTTGTTCCTGTTTTATAAAGACTTGGTGAGCTCGCTGCAAGTTGGAACCCTTTCATTGCTAGCTTTTCTCCAAATGGTGATTTCTTTTCATCTTCAACAATTTTTCTACGATGTTTAATTAAGAGTTCATGAAGAGGTATTTTTACAGGGCAGGCATCTGTACAGGCTGCACATAATGATGATGCATAAGGTAGCTCCTTATAATCTTCATATCCGCCTAGCAATGGAGATAATACCGCACCAATCGGTCCTGCATAAATTGAGCCATACGAATGTCCACCAACATGTCGATAAACAGGGCATACATTCACACAAGCTGCACAACGAATACAATGTAAGGCACTTTGGAACTCAGTTCCTAAAATATTTGACCGTCCGTTATCCACGATAACGAGATGGAATTCTTCAGGTCCATCAACGTCTCCTTCATCTTTTGGTCCAGTTAACCCAGTAATATAACTAGTTAATTTTTGTCCAACAGAGCTTCTGCAAAGTAGACTTACCATGATATCTAGCTCTTCCCAAGATGGAACGATTCGCTCCATTCCCATAACTGTAATTTGCGTTTTTGGTAAAGCGGTTACAAGACCCGCATTTCCTTCATTCGTTACAAGACTAATAGAGCCAGAATCCGCAACAGCAAAGTTACACCCTGTAATACCAAGATCTGCACTTAAGAATTCTTGTCTTAATTGTTCTCTAGCAAAAAGAGCAAGTTCTTCTGGAATTTCTGATTTATCATAGCCTCGTTTTTCTTTAAACGTATCACGAATTTGTTCTTTGTTTTTGTGAAGAGCAGGTACAACAATATGTGATGGTGGATCATGATCATCAAGCTGAAGAATGTATTCTCCTAAATCCGTTTCAATTACTTCACAGCCAGCTTTTTCTAAGGCGCTGTTTAAATGAATTTCCTCTGTTACCATTGACTTTGACTTAACCACTTTTTTTGCTTGCTTTTCTTTTGCTACCTTTGTAATGTACTCATTTGCTTCTTCCTTTGTTGAAGCAAAAAACACATGACCTCCACGTTTCACAACATTTTCACTAAGTTGTTCTAAATAGTAATCCAGATTTTCTAGTGTATGTGTTCTTATTTCTTCCCCAAGCTTTCTCCATTCTTCCCAATTACCAAGCTCTTCTGTTGCAGTTAGTCGTTTTCCTTGCATTCTTTCTTGTGCGGATGCAACAGCGCTTCGCATAAATGTATTGTTTACACCTTTATCAACACGATCAAAGAACTTATCATCACTTATTTTCATGGCCATCTTGCTTCACCTCACTATTCAATACTTCTGCTATATGCATCACCTTAATAGGTTTACCTTTACGATTAATTCTTCCTCCGATATTCATTAAGCAGCCACAATCAGCGCCAATGAGCACTTCAGCACCTGTTTCTTCAACATGTCGAACCTTTTCATCTACCATTTGCTCTGAAATAGGGACCATTTTCACTGAGAATGTCCCACCAAATCCACAGCAATCATGACTATTAGGAAGAGGTTTTACTTCCAAACCTTCTACCTGTTCTAAAAGCTTTCCTGGAGCATCTTTTACTCCGAGTAAGCGTGTCATATGGCAGGATTTATGATAAGTTGCACAAGCTGGTAAACTAGCATTCACGTTTTCTACTTTTAACACATCAACAATAAATTGTGTCAATTCGTAAGATTTATCCGCTAATTTTTCTGCTTTTTCTATCCAAACCGGTTCATCTTTAAACAAATGACTATATTCACGAAGCATCGCTACACAAGACCCTGAAGGACCTACAACATAATCTGATTTTTCAAACGTCCGAATCATATGCTTAGCCACTTCTTTAGTTTCCTTATGATATCCGCTATTATAGGCAGGCTGTCCACAGCAAGTTTGTTGCTCTGGAAAATCCACTTCACAACCGAGTTTTTCTAAAAGCTCTACAGTATGCTTACCAACATTGGAATAAAACACATCGGCAAGACATGTAATAAAAAGAGAGACCTTCATTCAAATAACCCCCACTCTTATTTAACCAATCCTTTTGATTCCTTTGATATAGATTATACTACTTTTTATTTTGTTTTAATACCGTTTATTTTTGTTTTGTGTGAATTTTAATGATTATATGTTGATTTAATTTTGTTATCGACATTTTTTGTTTTTAGTACTATTTGGTTAGCATCAAAAATCACAAATAAAAAAAGTAGAAGTATTCTCATACCTCTACTCTTAAAATTCATCATTTAGTTTTCATTCATTTGTGGTCGCTCACCCATCATTGGGATCTCCACGCCTAGCTCTTCTAGCTGAGCTTGAGCTTCTTCTTGAGTAATTTCACCTGATCTTTGTTGTTCCATAATTGCTTCTACTTCTTCTCTTGTTTCTTCATCCATGTCTGCAAACATGTCTCCTCGACTACCCATTTGCGGTCTTTCTCCTGTTCCACCGGCACCTCCACCAAAGCCACCTGGACCTCCCGAGCTTTGTGCAGTTGTCACTCCCGATTCATTTAACCAAGTTACAGTATCAGCAATCGTGAAATCAACTATTTTGGTTCCTGCTTCATATTCACCATTTGTGTATAGTCCATCTACTTCTTCTCCAATAGCTGTTCCTCCTGAATAAAGAGAATATGAGCTTTCCTTCGTTAATTGTGGTGAACTAATGAATACTGCTTGATAGTCTTTAGCCGGAGCAAAATTTAGGATATTGTTCCCTTCACTATCTTCCAGGTGAATGATCGTTCCAGCTACTTGCGCTTCTGGATATGTCATTAAAATTCCATTTTGTGTAGAATCTTCTGCAATAGCTTGCAGCATGCCAGAACTTCCAGCTGCTACTAAAAATCCACCGCTCATCGTAAAACTTCCACCATAATCAAGCGATCCATTCCCATTTCCTGTAGGACCATTTACAAGAACCGTTCCATCTGTCATTTCAATATATCCATTTGAATCGAGGCCATCACCTTCAGCATTCACAACAATATGACCACCATTAATTTGTAACAGGTTATTTTCAGAGGCTGAGTGTATATCCATACCAGAACCATCATTCCCTCCACCGACATTAATGCCGTCATCACTTGTTGTGAGGTTTATGTCTCCACCATTGATTGTGATTAGCTGACTTTCCATGCCTTCATAACTTTTCGTAACTTCAATATTTCCACCTGATGTGACAAGCGAAGTGTCTGCATGAATTCCATCATCCCCAGAGGCTATCGTTAAGTCCCCGCCAGCTAGGGTTATTGTATTGTTACTGTGTACAGCATCATCTTTTGAATCAATTGTAAATGTTCCTCCACCAACCACTATATCTGTAACAGCTTTTAATCCCTTATAACTTTCGGATTCAGTGGTAGTAGTTGTTGTAGTTGTTGTAGTTGTTGTCGCTTCACCTTGTCCACGCATTTTACCCATCATATCGTTAGCAACTGTTATTGTTTCAGGACTTCCGCCACCAGACGTAATGTTAAAAGTACCTTCTGATATTAATAATGAAGCAACAGATTGTACTCCATCATTTTCTGATGCAATATCGTAAGTGCCCCCTTCAATGACAATAGAACCTTTTGATTCATCTTCATCATTAGTAGACCTTATTCCATCTCCTCCTGCATCAATTGTTACTGTTCCTTCTTTTACTGCAACAAGGTCTCGTCCAATTATGCCATCATCAACAGCATCAATCTGTATATCTCCACCTGTAATCTTTAGTTTATCGTTACTAGAAATTCCATTATTATAATTTCCATGAACGATAAGTTTACCTGTTCCATTTATCGTAAAATCGTCTTTACTATAAATGGCTGAGTTAGGCTCGTCTTCAGATGAATTTTCATAAACATATTCAGATGCATCATTTATGACATTTTCTGTTCCTTCAACTAGAGAAATGGTTGTTTTTTCAGCGTTAAGAACATATATGGCTGAGCTTGTTGAGGAACCGATCGTAACTCCGTTTAACACAAGCCTTACTGTATTTTTATCTTCCGCATCTACAACGATTTGACCGTTTTCCAAATTTCCGCTTAACACATAAGTACCACCTGTTTTAATTGTTAAGGTATTAACTGAATAGAGAACCGATGCATTTGAATCAAAGCTTACATCAGAGCCTTTTAATTCAATGTATGTTGGATTTTCTTCTTCATAGTTCGTATAGTAGTCATCGTCTTTATAGGAAACAGATTCACTAATTAAAGTGTTAAGTTCTCCTATGTCTGAACTTGCTGTTTCTGTTGTTGTGCTATTAGTTGTGCCTGTTGTTGAATTATTTGCACATGCAAATAATAGTGTTGATGACATTAGAAGTGAGGCTACTTTTAAAAGCTTCATATTTATATCTCCTTTTTCTTTTGTTAAGATTTTCAAATGGGCTAAAACAGGGTCTGTTTTCCCGGTGATTTACATTATCTTTCATGAACCTTAACAAAACCTTAAAAAACTTAATAATATTTACATTTTCTAATTTATTAATTTTGATTATAGATTGGGTATGGTCAAAATGTTAATTGACCTCATTCGAGTATGAATTTTTTACGTATGAACGACATTTCCATTCTGTTTCCTGCTTGGTTTGTCGTTCATCAACGCTATGAACGACATTCACCCTTCTGTTTCCTGCTTGGTTTGTCGTTCATCAAATGGATCCACTTAGTTTTGCCCTGCAGATCCACCTGCCAAATGTAGGAGAGCATAAAAAACAATTTGCATTTTCATTCATTACCTCTATAATCAAATCTATTCAAAGATATCATTAAAGAAAAATCAAAGAAGGTGAACACAAATAATGAAGTTACTAATTATAGAAGACGATCGTTTCTTATCTGAAACAATAAAAGAAACAACACAGGAAATGTTTGAAACAGAACAAGCCTTTGATGGTGAAGAAGGATTGTTTCTCGCAGAGCAAAACATTTTTGACTGCATTATTTTAGATATTATGATGCCAAATATGAACGGGTACGAAGTTTTACAAGAATTAAGGAAAAAGCAAATTACCACACCTGTTATTATGCTTACAGCTAAAGATGGCATAGATGATAAAATTAAGGGCTTTAAGGTTGGAGCAGATGATTACCTTGTAAAACCATTTCATCGGGAAGAGCTGCTTTTAAGATTAGAAGCTATTGTTAGAAGATCTGGCGCAGATTTAAAAGAGAATGTCATTTCCTTCAAAGAATTAAAAATGAACCTGAAAAATAAAACAGCTTATATACGTGAAGAGCATGTAAAATTAAACGGCAAACAGTTTGATTTACTTGAATACTTCATTAATAATAAGAACACGATTTTAACAAAAGAACAAATTTTCGACCGAATTTGGGGCTTTGAATCCGATACTTCAACTACAGTTGTTGAGGTGTATGCAAGCAATTTAAGAAAAACATTAAAGAAATTCAACTATGATTCGTATATTAAAACTTTTCGCGGATTAGGCTACATGCTAACCGATAGTGGTAATGATCATGGTTAAACAAAAGGTTTTTAGAAAAGAACAGCTAAAGTTCATGATCTTTAGCTTCATTTCTTTCACGGTAATTTTCACTATTTTTGGTGTTATTATTTTTAGTCAGGTGAAGAGCACTCTTTTTACCCAAACAGACGAGGAACTATTTTCCTTTAAAGAGAAAGTGAGCGATGTTATTCCAGATGAAGAAGCACGTCCCCCTCGCTTTGACGATGATGATGGTCCGCAAAATCCTAATGAAAGAAAAGGCCCTAATAATCCAAACCCAAGAATTATGATGCTACATTGGAATAATGAAGGTGAGATCGTAAATCAAAATGAAATTGGAACAACCATTTATGAAAGTTATTTTCAGAATTATGAGCTAGATAAAGAAAATGTAAATGTTATTACAAATATGACCATTAATGACCTTTATAACTTCCGTTACATTGTTTTTGAAGATCAGACTGAAGGTGACGAGGTTGAATATGTACAGCTCTTAATTAATACAGATCCTGAACAAACCATTCTAGCTAACTTTGGGAAGTTAATTATTATTTGTTCTTCGATTTTCATCATTCTATCAATCTCAGCTAGCTATATTCTTTCAAAAAGAATGATGAAGCCCATAATAAAGTCCTGGAACAAGCAAACAGAGTTTGTCGAGAATGCATCACATGAATTACGAACACCTCTTACTATTATCCAAAACAAACTAGAGCTATTGCTTACTGCACCTCAAGAAAAAATTATGAATAAGTTCGAAAACATTGCCCTTAGTCTATCTGAAACTAGAAGATTATCGAAGCTAACATCTGATCTTTTAACATTAGCAAGAGCTGATTCAGCAGAATCACAGCTAAATAAGCAACCTGTTAGTATAGACAACTTTATTAACAAGGTCTGCAATCCTTATATAGACATTGCCGAGTCTCAAGAAAAACTTGTTTGGTTAAAGTTAAATAGTAAAATTGAGATAGAAGCAGATGAGCAGCGTCTTCATCAGCTATTAGTCATCTTGCTTGATAATGCATTAAAATACACAGTTGAGCGGGATAGCATTGGAGTAAAAACCTATAACGAAGATTACAAAGTAGTAATTGAGGTTACTGACACAGGAATCGGAATTGACAAACACAACATGAAATATATCTTTGATCGCTTTTATCGTGAAGACCGAGCACGCTCGAGGGAAACTGGCGGCTCCGGACTTGGTCTTTCCATTGCTCAATGGATTGTCACACAGCATAACGGCTCAATTAGTGTTAGTGAAAATCAACATAAAGGAACAACTTTTACCGTGAAATTACCTAAAAAATAAATAGAATTTTTACAGGCTATCAATATTTTGATAGCTTTTTTATTTTTCTAAAATCTAGTAGATAGCTTTTAGAATCGCTCTATCACCTTTCTATCCCCATTTTGAATTTCAAAATTCCTATATTTAAAAACAATTTTTCCTAAAACTTAAAACTTTTAAGGTTGGTTTAAGGTTCGTCCTTAATAATGGGTTTCAAGGAAGTTGAGAAAAGGAGACAGATCATGAAAGCTATGAACTTGAATGGCACAAAAGGCCGAAGAGAATTAAAGCATGAAATGACCCAAATGGAATGCTACCTGCTTCGGAATAAACTAAAACATTATATGGAAGTAGATCCTCACGCTAATCGTGATGGTAAATATTTAATACGAAGTGTTTATTTCGATAACTTCGAAAATAAAGTATTAAATCAGAAAAAAGAAGGTTACTACGAACGTGATAAATTTCGCGTTAGATTATATGACTTTAATACAAGCTATTTGAATTTAGAAAAAAAGAGCAAACGAAACAACCTCACTTTCAAACAAAAATGCCGAATAACGGCTGAGGAATATGAACAAATACGGTTTGGAAACATTAGTTGGATGGAACATGATTCAAGAACACTTATACAAGAATTATTTCATCAAATGAATTTGTTTCAGTTAAAACCAGTAACCGTTGTTGATTATGAAAGGGAGGTGTTCATTTATAAATACGGAAATGTTCGCATTACCTTTGATAGCTCTATTCGAACGAGCTTTCGAAATAATGATGTTCTTAACCCAGATTTGGCGATGATCGATACAAATCCTGATATTGTCGTTCTCGAAGTCAAATTTGATGAATATTTGCCAAGCATGATTAAACATTTGCTTCAAGTAAGCAACTTAAGAGCCGGTGCTTACTCGAAATATCAAATTAGTAGAATGTACGGCTAATATAGAAAAGCTTAGGGCGCCCGAAGCTAGACACTAACAAACAAATTAAAAAGAATTGGACCTTGGAGGAAATATAAAATGGAAAACTTAAATTTTAATGATATTTTTAAATCTAGCATTTTAGAAAAAACGAGTAGTTTCTCAGTAGTAGATTCACTAATTGGGTTACTTGTTGCATTTGCTGTAGGACTCTTTATTTATTGGGTGTATAAAAAACATTCTCAGGTGTTATTTACTCACACACATTTAATATTTCGTTAATTGTTATGTCAATGGCAACAGCTTTAATTATCATGGGTATTTCATCTAACGTTCTGTTATCTCTTGGTATGGTTGGTGCGTTATCGATTGTACGTTTTAGAACACCTATTAAAGATCCTATGGATATTGTGTATATTTTCTGGGCAATTGTTTCTGGTATCTTATGTGGAGCAGGCTTTATTCCATTAGTTATTATTGGTTCGATCTTAATTGGAGCTGTATTACTTATCTTTGTTAATAAAATCAAAATTGAAAATCCTTATCTTTTAATCGTGAAATATAATGATATTTCGATTGAAAATTCAATTGAACATGTTGTGGCAGAAAGCTCACAAAAGCATACAGTTAAGTCTAAATCTGTTATGCCTGGTGATGACTTTGAAATTACGTACGAAATTCGTGTGAAAGATTCTGATTTAGGATTTATTAATAATATTTCTGAGATGGAATCTGTTAAATCAGCAGTCATGCTAAGTTATGATGGCAATTTCACTGCTTAAGTGTAAATACGAGCTTAGACTCCAAGTCTTTGCTCGTATTCTTTTTTAAAGAGTAAGAAAGGTGTGTTTTCTTTGAAATCTATCTGGTCAAGTTTATTAGAAAAAACGTTGTTCTTTCGATGGCTACTTCTTATCATGATTCCCTCTTACCTTTATTGTGAACACTATTTACCTCAAAGTGAGATAACTTTTCTATGCTATCTGCTTACAATTGCGATTGGTGCGTTAGCATTTAGAAAAATGGTCATTCATCTTTTATACAGCGGCTTACTTTCTGGATATGGAGAGGTGAATCACGAAAAGTTTAATCTCCATATGTTTCTTTTTCATTGGTTTACTGCTTTTATTATTTGTACAGTCTTGGTTTTAGTCATCGAAAAATACTTTAATGAGAAAAGAAATAATATTGATCTTATAACAACTCTAGCAAAATTTTTAGATTCAAGAGATCATTACACCGCTTTTCATTCTCAAAATGTTGCTTATTATTCCAAGAAAATTGCTGAGGAAATGAAGCTACCTAAAAGTGTTTGTGAAAATATTTACTATGGTGGCCTCCTCCATGATATCGGTAAAATAGGTGTACCGGAGTCCATTTTAAATAAGCCTTCAAGATTAACTGACGGAGAATTTAAACATATAAAGGCGCATCCAGAAGCTGGTTTTCAGCTTGTTAAACATATAAAACGCTTTGAACAAAGCGGGATTTTACATATGATACTATACCACCATGAACGATATGATGGAAAAGGGTATCCGCACGGCTTAAAAGGAATGGAAATACCATTAGAAGCAAGAATCATGGCTGTTGCAGATTCATTCGACGCAATGACATCCAGACGTGTATATAGAAAACACATAGTTAAGTTAGAAGATGCTGTAGAGGAAATTCGCAAAAACAAAGGAACTCAATTTGATCCGGAGGTTGTTACGGCATTTTTACAATCAGTGAAAAAACAGGGATTTGATTTAAAAAACGATCGAGAGAAAGAACTGAATAATCATATATTAGAAAGTGTTGTTTTGTAAGAAGATAGGAACCAACCTTTTATGGCTGGTTCCTAATGCTGTTTTTCAATTATAAAAAGAAGAATTCAAACTCCACCCGACACAATTGACTCAGACTCTTCACAGAAAAATCCAGCTGATAAAACGCTTCCTTTTCACCAAAATGATTAAGAAAATCTTTTTCGTGCACTGTTAAGTCAAGTTGGCTAGAGTCATATGATATTTTCAATCTTTGGTCACCAGATAATACAATTCCATCAGATTCATAAGATAAGGATAAAACAGGAGTGATGAATCGTTCTACAACTGAATCTGGTGTTGAAGAAAAAGTATATGTGTCTGTTAACACTAACTCAGGTTTATTCACTTTCTTCCAAACAAACCTCCTTACCAAGCTATTTAACTCCGGAACTTCATATGCCTTTGCCAAGTCCATTTCTAACATATCTTCTTCATCCTGCTGAAGCTGATCTAGTATTCTCGCACAATATTTAGGTCCGTCTTTTTGCAATTGATTATTAATAATTGGTACCGAATGTCCTTGCGAACCGTTACATAAAAACTCATATCTCTTTTCGCTAAAATAGGCTTCACAATACATGCCACTTCCTAAATCTTTCAGGAAGGTTTCTCCTTTAGCTTGTAGTATAAAGTGACCGATATCATTATGATTATGAGGTTCGTCATTGTGACCACCTTTACAGGCAAAAACAAAGCCCTTATCCCTCGAAATAAGCCAATGAGAATCGTTTAAATAATAGGTTGCATCCTTCCATTCCTGCCCTCTCTTACTTTCATCAAACCAAAGCAAATTGCGAATAGCTGGCGCCCATCTGCTGCAATGGTCTTCAACATATGAAGCTCGAAGTTCAGATTTAGGCAATTCTATATCTGGATATAGGTTATTTAAATAATGACTAAGTCCAAGAAAAACCGTCGCTTCTTCGGTTGAATCAGAAAAGTTCACTACTTTCTTTTTATTTATAAAACATTTTTGTTGAAAGAGGGCAATTCGATGGACTTTTTCATTATTAAATAAATCTACGTTACCTGCTGTTTTTACCTTTAGTAAATCTGCAAAATAAACATAAAAACCAAACCCGTATTGCCAATATCCGTACCCTTCTAAACATCCACCATCATCATTAAATCCTTTTAAATAATATTGAAGGCTATTCATGACACGCTCTAAAATATCTGCTAATAGCTGCTGATCATTTAACAGATGTAAAGCAGCTGCGCCAATTGAACCAGCACAAACTGCAGCCCAGTTATGTGTAGATGTTTCCCAGAAATAAGCCTGAAGTTGAAAAGGTGTAAAGATTCTGTTGTGTACTTCCTGTAGAATTCTTTTTTTGATTAGTGGATCAAGCACATCTTCTGTTAGCCGATAAATTTCACTAAGAGCAAAAGCTGTTTCAGCAGAAAACAAATCAATCGTATAGCCTTGCTGTTCAGTTAATTTTAAGAAATCAATTTCCTCTAACATCTCCGGACGATCTTTTAAATGGGCAGGTAAACACCAACTATATTCATTACAAATACTCCAAATCACTTCATGAAGCTCTTTTAAATATTCTGATTTGTCAGGTTCAAGAAGGCACATAATAGCAAACGTATTTAATCTTTTTCTTTTGTTGAAGTAGTGTTTTTCGTACTCTAGTCTTGAACCTGTATCTCTGAAACGAGTAAAGTCAAAAAACGACAATTCCCTAAGTGGCTCTTTCCCTAACATTTCAGCTTCAACTTTTATCTCATCAAGCAATGACTGAAATGACTGTTTGCTTTTTATAGATTTAAACCATTGATACTGCTCCTCTTTTGATGAAAACAGTAGCAATGGTTTATTAGTATCTATAAAACTACTTAGTTGCTCAGCTGATACTGTCAAATTATAAGCCACCTCACTAAATATGGATCTCAATAGCTTTTTCGTTCAAAGCTTTTATTGATATTCGGTTGGCATCCACCTCTACAACAGGCGCCTCTTCCCACGTTTTGTAATAGCTCTCTTCTGTTTCACCAAAAACCGCACTAACTAAAATGCTAGTACCTGGGTTTATTCTCGTTTTAATGGTCGGAATAACCGTACGTGAATGAAGAATATTCGTGTTGGAGTTAGGATAAATTAATTCTGCATCTCCTCCTCCAATGAGTGTCAGAATTCCGCTAGCTCCCCAAGACATTGAAGCAATACAAGCTTTATCAGCTTGGTTTGTGACTAAATCTGAATTTACTTTTTGATCCTCAATTCCTAAAGCAAAGCCACCATCTGCGGTATCTAGTAATCTATTAGTATTAATTCGATGAACACGAATATGCCAAGGAGTACCTGGGACAAGCCACGTCTCCACCTCTACATCATGCCAAGGCTTCCACTTACTATAAATATAGTCATCATCCACTTTATAGGTTTCACAATGTCTTTTTACTCGGTAAAGATTATCTCCTTCACTTAAGGCTAGCATAGAATCAAAAGCCCCCTGGGAAAGCCCCCATTCTGCACGTGGTACACTAAAGCCAAATGAAGTTGAATAAACAAATTTTTCATATTTTGCTGAAGTATGTGTATGTTCATTTGTTGAAAGATGACCCGAATTAAAAGCTAAAACATGATCACTCTTTTCATTTCTACAAATAATCATATGTGGTTCTTTTTGAACAACCTTCTTATCGATCTCAGGTAGTGGTTCTTCTTCTACTTTCCAAAAAGGATGTTCCTTGTGTAGTGCTAAAGGCAAGAATGATTTTAACGCCCAATATGGAGAGCCTGGTGAATTATAATTTTCACCCATTACTAGATTAGAATACGAATAACCAATAGTTAACACACCCGCATCATTGAAGATAGGTTGCTGAAACCACCATCTTAGATTTCTCAGAAGAATCCCTTTCATAACACCTAATGAAAAAGGCTCTATCCCTGCATAAACAGCAGCACTCCAAAACGATGATTGAGCAAATCTGTATGTTAAGCTTCTACCATAAGGAAGAGACGAACCATCTGCAGAAAACCAAGTGATAAACTCTTTTGCAAATACTTCTGCTCGTTCCTTATATTTCTGCGAACGAATCGGATCTTTATCTTCCATAACCTTCGCGTAAATCAGACTATAAAAATGAATAGCAAAAGGAACATAATAATCAACATGACCGTCGGTACCATCTGAGTACCAGCCATTTGATAAGTAAAATGTATCAATTCTATCTAAATTTTCCTCTACCTTTTTTGACTCATACGGCAGACCAACACTCTGAAAGCCTAAATTAACAAGAACAGAAAAGAAGAGCCAATTGCAATCATGAGCTTGAAATTGATTAACTTGACTTAACCAACTGCTAAAATTTCTCTTTTCTTCCTCACTAAGAGGGTTCCATATTTTATTCGGAATCAGAATCAAAGCAAGACCAAAAGCAGCCATCTCTACTATTCTTTGATCATAGTCTGATATTTCGCCCCAATATTCCTCATGACGAGGGTTTGTTCCATTTTTTATGCCTTGCAGATGCATCTCCCATAACTCATCTTCCATTTCTTCTCCCGCAAGCAAGGGAGCTAATCCCCATAATACCCGTGAGAATCCTTCTAGGCCTGCAGTGGAATCAGCATAAGCTGCACTCGTGTTACCAAGTGTTAATCTAGCAAACCCTTTACTGTAATATTGTTTTAATGGATCACACAATTCTTTGAATGCATCCGCAACATCTTGCTTAGTTTTAAGAGGATTGCCTATTAATGACCTTTTTTTGGTAAGCATATTATCCCTCATTTCCTCTCGAAGTTATTTATCAACAGACCAAAATAACTGTTTATGTCCCCTTAACATTGCAAGCCCTTCAACAAAATAGTAATCGCCATAAATAAGTGGAACATCTATATTTTTCCCTTCAGGATAATGACTTGTTCCTTCAAGGATTAGCCCGTCTTCATTAACGTCTTCCCAAGCTCCGTAATTTTCAAAAAGAGATTTTAAAATGTTAGTGCCTGCTTCTTTATATATTCTTTGCTCAGTAGGGTCTACTAAACTGCTTAAAAGAAGTAATCCACAAGCAGCAATTGCTCCTGCAGATGAATCACGGTGCTTTGTTATGTTGTCTGGTAATCTAAAATCCCAATATGGCACGTAATCATCTGGTAGATTGGCAATAAAAAAGTGTGATACATTTTTAGCAGCTTGAAGATATTTCTCTTCTTGTGTGTGTTTATAAAGTAACGTTAACCCATATACAGCCCACGAAGTTCCTCTGGACCACGCAGAATCTTTAGAAAAACCTTGGCCTCCAATTGCTTCAACTCGTTCACCAGTTTCCGGATCAAACCGAATGATATGGTGAACGGAACCATCTTTTCGAATAAAGTTTTCCAAAACTGTTTCGCCATGCTTTTTAGCAACATGCTGATAACGTGGATCTCCCGTTACCTCTGAGGCCCAAAATAATAGAGAAAGATTCATTAAACAATCGATAATCGCCCACCCCGAATTGTCTTCACCTTCATGCCACGGATTCCAGGCACGAATATAATTACCTTCAGAGTTAAACCTTCCCATTAATAAGTTCGCCACCAAAAGAGCACGTCTTTTAGAGTCTTCTTCACCTAAAAGCTTATATCTTGCCACACTTGTTAACGTCCACATAAATCCCATATCATGATCAAGCTTATAATAGTCTGTGATAACACTATCCAGTTTCTCTTCGCATTGTTCAGCTATTTCCTTAAAAGAGTTCTCCTTCGTTTCACGATACATTAGCCATAGAAGTCCAGGCCAAAATCCCGCTGTCCACCAAGAAGGTGCTTCTAATTGATAAGAACCATCTACACTTGCATGTGGAAAATTTGCTCCAATTTTCTCACTTGTTCTCTTAACTTTTATAGTAGTCTTTTCCCATGCTTCGTTTACCCATGTTTGATTACTAACCATCAAATCTCCCTTTCTCATTTTAGTTCGCCTGTTTTTTTTCTCCTCTAAACTCTATAGGCGTAGTTCCTACATAGTTTTTGAATACCTTAATAAAGTAACTTTGGTTATCATACCCAAGTCTTTCACAAATTTTGCCGACTGAATCAGTAGTTTGCTCGAGTAATTCCTTTGCCCTCGTCATCTTTGCCTTCGTTACATACTCTACAAATGTCTCTCCAACTTCTTTTTTGAAAAGTCTACTAAAATAACTCGGATTTAAATACAAAACATTCGCAACTTCATCAAGTGTTATCTTCTTCTCTAAATGAACTTCTACATATTTACATGCCTCAATTACTTCCTTACGTCGTGATTGGGTACTAACATCATTAACCGCCAAAAGAAGCATTTCAAAATACTTGATAAGCCAAATTCTTAAATCAGATAATGAATCAATACTTAGAATTTCTTCATGTAGCACTTCATCTGAGGATTTCGTTCCAAAAAACTGAAGAGCCTTCAATTTCACTTTAAGATCTAGTAAAAGCTTCAATACCCAATCCTTCACAATTTCTGCGGAATATTGTTTTTCTCGGAATACATCTATCCATTTTGTGACTACCGGCTTTACTTTTGAAACATCTTTAGCAATAATTAGCTGCCTTATTTCAAAGGATGCTTCATCATACCATTCAAATAAACTTTCTCTTGAGCTTTCTTCATGACGCTTTTTTTCGACTGTAGCTTTCTCCATATAAAAACGTTGCTGTGTACTTTCTAGTAAACTTTTACTCTTTATTTGAAAGGATGATTGATCATCTATTAATTCACCAATTAAAAATGAAAGAGAAATATTTAATGTTTTAGAAACATGATTTTGAATCTTTCTTATGCATTCATACGCTCTTCCATAACTGTCTGCTTTTAAGGTTGAATGATAGGAGAAAAATAGGAACGATTCTTTGCTTCCTAATGTAAAGTGAATCGCTCCATCATCATGATGATTAAGTACTTCACCTATAACATTTTGAATAGAAAACACTAATGTGTCTTCTGATTGAAAAGACTCTTTAGCTGCTTGATATTCTTGAACAAAACATAGTACAGGAATGTAAGTAGAGCTTTTCAAATTTAACCCAAGAGAATATGCTTCATCATACCAATCTTTATGGTTATAAATTTGTTGATAGATTGATTTCCGCAGAAAATCACGTTTCATAGACTCACGATTTCTTTCTACTATATTTTCTAATTGAGATTCTTTTCGTTTTTTACTGTTTTCTTCATCAAGATTTTTTTTTATTTTGTCTAATAAGACATCTAAATCTTTTGGGTTAAGTGTATCTTTTAGAAGATAATCCTGAACATTTAGTTTTAATGCTTTATGTGCATATTCAAACTCGTTGTGGCAAGTTAACATACACACTTTTATATTAGGGTTTAATTCCTTTAATTTTTGTGTTAACTCTATTCCATTCATTTTTGGCATCCCAATATCGGTAATTAGGATATCCGGCATTTCATTTAAGGCATGCTGGAGTGCATTCGCTCCATTTTCATGAGTACTTTGAAGTGTTAACCCTAACTGTTCCCAATCGATTATTTCAGATAATAGCTCCAAAACAGGATAGTCGTCATCTACTAGCATTACTTTATACACTATCTTCTCCCCCCTCTAGAAACAGACATCACTACCTTTGTTCCCTTTCCTTTTTCGCTATCAATTTCCATATGAAAAGTATCACCGAATGTCATTCTCATCCGTTCATATACATTTGAGATTCCAAGACTTGAGAAACCACTCTTGTTTTGCACAGTTATTGAATCCGAATTTAGACGAAGCTTATTTCGAAGGTTTTTTAATGACTCTTCATCCATACCTTCACCATTGTCCTCAATCGTAATTAAAAAATCATTTCCTTTAACATAAGCATGTAACAAAATTTCCCCGGCACTTTGGTTTAGTCCATGTATAATGGAATTTTCAATAATAGGTTGTAGAATGAATCTTGGTATCGCTTCCAAATAAGCAGCTGCTGAAACACTAATTTCAAATTTCACCGCTTCTTTTTGGCGCATATTCATTAAAGTGACATAATCTTTAACAATGTCTACCTCTTCTTTAAACGATATCATTCCCTTATCTTTATCAATAGTCATTCGCAATAGCTTAGATAAAGAGCTAATCATTTCAGCACTTTCATAATCACCTTTTTTCATGACTTTCATCCGAATAGAATTTAAGACATTAAATAGAAAATGTGGATTAATTTGAGCCTGTAACATAGCAAATTCTGCTCTTCGTTTTCTTACTTGAGTTTCAGTGATTTCTCGAATCATTTCATTAATTCGATCAAGCATTGAATCAAACGAAGTTGAAAGTCTTCCTATTTCGTCTTTGCTGTGAATATGTGAACGAACATTTAAATTTCCACTTTGTACAGATGATGCGACATCGCCTAAGTGAACAAGTGGTTTTGTAATGGTTTGAATAACATAAGTTAATAGAAGAAAAAAGATAATAAATGAGATCAATTGAGCCAAAAAAACTTTATTAAAAATCGAGTTAATTTTAAAGGTTGCTTGTTTATATGGATTTATTGATACTAATTTCCATCCTGTATAAGAAATCTTGTGGTCTGCGTAGAGGTAATCTTGATTTGAAAACGTTATTATATTTGAGAAGTCTTTCTTTTTCACTTGCTCTAGATAAGGAAATGATGTTCCAATTTTTCCATTATCAGCATGTGATAATATCTTATTAGAAGAATCAACTAACATCATTTCTTCTTTACCAGGCATGCTCTCAAATGCTTGTTTTACTTTGTTTTCCATGATTGTCACGACTACATATCCGTAAATTTTTAGATTTGAATCTCTTAGCGTTCTTGCGACAGATATTTGATAGGGGTTAGATTTTTGTTCAGATTGAAATACTGTTGGCTGACTACCGATCCACACAGCTTCATACCCAAAAACTCCATCTAGTTCTTTGAACCATGGTTCTTGGAAGAGCTGTTCAGGATTATATTCACTCAAAGAGTAATTGGTGTAATGTTTTCCGTTTTTCAGGAGAATGGTTACATATGACTTCTCACCAAGCAATGTAATGTTTTCAATTGTTTTTGCCACTTTGCTGTATTCCATATAATTTTCGTAGTATTCATTTTGTTGTACAACTTGGTTTTTATCTTCTTTAGCATGTTTTTTTAATATGCTGTTAATCTCTGAATCTATTTGAACAAAATTAGCAACATACAGCATATCATCAAGTAATTTTGTTACATATTCACTGGCTAAGATAAGTTCTCTATTTGCATTTGATAATGCTTGCTCCTTCATGGCATCTTTTGTTAAATAACTGTAGATAAACAACGTTATAATAGCAGGAATCACGATGCAAATAATGGAAGTTAAAATGACTTTATAACGAAAAGAATGGGGCGTCAGCTTTTGCTGTATCCGATTCCACATAACCAATCCTCCTCATTAAGAAAAAGTTTGAGGGCGGAAACGGCTTTTACGCCCCTAAATATTATTTTATCAAACGACTATTGATTATTGTCGATTATTTCTTGTGCACGTTCTTGCGTTGCTTTTAATGTTGCATCAATATCTTGTTCACCTAGAATTAGTTTTTCATATTCTTCATTAACCACCTTATATAGCTCTGCTTGATAAGCTACAGGCGGAATGATTTTAGATGATTTAGCATTTTTCAGAACGCTAACAAGTGAATCACGATCTACCTTATCCGGTGTTGCTGTACCAGCTAAAATTCCATCGATTATAGAGCCTAGCTCATCATCACTTACACCGTTCCATGAAGGAACATTTTTTCCTTGTACAAGTTGTCCTTCAGTTGTATACCAGCGAATAAATGTATATGCTTCTTTTTTGAGCTCTGAATTTGCAGCAACAGACATAAAGTCAGTTGTAACAGGTGTATAGCCGCCTTCATCTCCTGATTCATTTTTCGGATAAGGTGCTACAGCTACATTAAAATCAAGTGGGAATTGATCTGTTCCACCAAGCTCTGTATTCATCCAGCTTCCAATTAAAATCGTGCTTGCATCTTGACCAAAGAATTGATTACGATAATGAAGCTTTTGAGAGATAATATCTGTATAAGGAACTGATGACTTATCTTCTAATTCCATTTGAGCACGCATTTCTAACGTTTTCTTGAATAAAGGACTATCAAAGTTTGATGTTCCGTCAGCTTTAACGAACTCTGTATTATCTTCTTCACTAGCAAGAGCTAATTTCATAAATTCCATCCAGCCACCACCCTGTGGACCATGGAAATATGTTCCATAATGATCATCAGTTGTTAGCTTTTTCGCATATTCCATATACTCATCCCAAGTCCAATCCGTTGGTACTTCTAAACCTGCTTCATCTAAATGATTTTTATTCATTAGAACATACCATGGATTAAATTTACCTGGTAAAGCATAGTAGCTATCGTCAATTTTGGTGTCAACTTTATAATCTTCACTTAATGTATATCCTTCTTCTTCAATAAACTCATCTATCGGTGCTACCATCCCTAAAGCAACACGCTGGGCATAGCTTGCTGGATCACTAAACATAAGAACATCCAGCTGTTCACCAGATGCAGCAGCTAAATCAAGCTTTTGCGTTGCTTCTTGAGTGTCACCTTTTTCACTAAGAATAACTAAATCAACGTCAATATTAGGATACTCCTCTTCAAAAGCAGAAATTGTTTTCTCCCAATTGTAGCTAGTTTCATTACCGTGAGTATGAAATTTGATTGTAACTGCTTCTTCGGATGTATTTGTATCTTTTTCTTCTTCCGATCCAGAAGCACTTTCTCCCCCACCACCAGAACAGCCTGCTAAGGCACCAACAAGCATTGTAGATGCAAACACTGTTGACCAAAACTTTTTCTTCATCTTACATCCCCCTTATTCATTTATTAATCGCTTTCATTTTATTGAGAAAGCCCTTACAACACGAATTATAGCAAAGGGTACTCATCATCAAATGTAAATAATTTTACTACTATTAAGAATAATTTGACTTTTATGTTGATTATCCTTTTACCCCACCAAGTGCAATACCTTCAATAACTTGCTTTTGACCAATAATAAATACGATTAATAATGGTAGAATTGCCGATACAGCTGCAGCCATGATAAGAGAATAAAATTCTCCATTAATTGTCGTAAACTTTTGCATTGCCAATTGAATCGTGTATAAGGCATCTGTACGTAGAAAAATTAATGGATTTTGGTAATCATTCCAGGTCCATATGAATCTTAAGATCGCATAAGTAGCAACTGCGGGACGGACAATTGGTAAAGCAATAGACCAGAAAATTCGCCAATGACCTGCGCCATCTATTTTCGCTGCATCTATATATTCATTATGAATTCCCATAAAAAATTGACGTAACATAAACGTTCCTAGAACACTAAAGCTTCCTAACAATATAAGCCCTAAATGGCTATCAAACAACCCTATATTTCGATATAAAATAAATTGTGGCACCAAGCTTGCTTGAGGTGGAACCATGTAAGTCGCTAATACAATAAGAAATAACCATTTCCCAGCAGGAAAATCAACTTTAGAAAATCCATAAGCTGCTAAAGCTGAAACCGTACATGATACAAGTGTTGTGAGAACAGCTACTTTAATAGAGTTCCAATAATAAAGATAAAACGGAAATTCACCAAACCATACTTGTTCGTAGTTATTAAAGCCATTCCATCTTTCTGGTATCCATTGAATCGGAAACTTAAATACATCTGCTTCTATCTTAAACGAGGTTGAAAGCATCCAAACAAACGGCAGTAAAAACATGATACTAACGATGAATATGATGATGGTGATGATTACTTTTTGAACATTTAAACGGCTTTTCATATTATCCCCCCTTTAGTAATTAACCCATTTTTTCTGACCAATCCATTGAAAGATTGTAATTAAGAAAACAATCAAAAATAATATCACAGCAATTGCTGAGGAATAACCTATATCTAGATTAACAAAAGCTGTATCATATAAGTGCCATACAAGCATACTTGTTGAATGTAGAGGACCACCTTTTGTTAATACAGCGATCAGGTCAAATACTTTAAACGTCGAAATAATACCTGTAATTAATAAGAAAAAGGATGTTGGTGATACCATCGGAAACGTGATATGACGGAATTTCACCCAAGAATTTGCTCCATCCATATCAGCTGCTTCGTATAGTTCTTGTGGAATCGATTGTAAGCCTGCAATATAGATAATCAAGTTAAAGCCAATTGATATCCAAATCTGAATTAACATAACCGAAATTAATGCAAAATTTGGATCGGCAATCCACTTTGGTGGATCGGTAATTCCTATTGCCATCAATGTTTGGTTAATCGGTCCTGCAGAAGGATGGAATAACACCTGCCAGACAACCGCAATAGCTACAACACTTGAAATATATGGCATGAAAAATGCGACTTTAAAATAACTCTTCATGTAAACGCTTTTATCAATAACCACAGCTAATAATAATGAAAATGCCATACAAATAGGGACAGTAAAGATGAAGAGTGCATTATTTAATAGAGACTTTAAAAAAACCTTATCGTCCATCAAATCTATAAAGTTATTAAAGCCTACCCACTTTAACTGATCAATACTTTGAATAAACTTCCAATCTGCAAAACTAAGAATAAAAGTCGCAAAAATTGGCAGTAACACTAAAATCGAAACACCGATTAGCATTGGTGATACAAATAAAAACCCTGCTAAACTTTCCGTTCTTTTAACTGATCCTCTTTTCTTACTTAGCGAAACATCTGAGGATGTTGATACTTCTGTTTTTGTACTCATCGGGTATCACCTCTCTTTGTAATATACATTTATTATAAGGAAGAAAAATTTCAATTACTTAACAGTATTTTGATGAAAGTTATAATAATTTTTACTTTCTAACTTAAACTATTTTGTATTTTCTAGCTTCGTCTTAAAAATTGAAAAAGAGAAGTACATTAATGCAAAGCTAATTCCACTTCCAAAAAACAAAATACCAACACCAGGAAAAAGTATACTAACGAAACCCCCAGTTCCTACTGATAGCATCATTAAAATAGTTCGACCTGGAAACGAAGCACCTAGTAGGATAGCAGATTTAAAGTAGTGAAGGACCGAACCTTTGAAATGAACATAAACTGGAAATATATACATTGTGATCATTAGCATTGTAATGAAAGCTATAACAAAGAAAGTCAAAAACATATAATGTAAAATTCCCTGCATTGAGTTAATTAACACCAAATCAACATACATAAATAAGGCTGAAACTAAAAGGCAACTCCATAATATATTCGCCTTCTTAAATTCACTTTTGTAAACTGACAAAAATAAAGGAAAGATTGCGTGACTACTTTCCCCCATTATCCACTTACGTAAAATTGTGAACATAGCCACGGTCGCAGGTGCAAAACCAAAAACACCAAATCCAACTACTGTAAAGCCCAACCAAAGTAAATTAAGATACGCTAACTTACTAATCCAATCACAAGCTCGTAACAAGCCTCCCATCCAGCTAGACGATTCCACAACGTCTCCTCCATTTCATGTTGAAGTATTACGTTTAATAATAGAGTGAATGATTTTAAGTGATGTAGCATATTTTTTACTACTTTTTATAAATTTTTTACTTTTTCATGACAAAAGCGCAAGCGCCTCGTTCAGCACCGACAAGCATAAGACGATTTAGAATAGAAGGCATTCTTTGCCCTATATTCTAAATTGGCTTATGACCTCGAGGTGCTAGGCATCTGACTTTTTTGACCAAAAGTCAGACTGCTGGAGCTGAATGTCAAAGCATTGTCCCCAATTAATGCAGTGACAACTTTTCCTAACAATAAAAAATAGTGCACCTCTTTAAAAAGAGTCATGCACTATTTTTCTTGTTAGTTTTCGTTACTTTTATCTAAATTGTTTATTTACTTTAAATCTTCCATCTTCACAGCATCCATATCTGTGAACGTATAATTTTCTCCCGCCATTGCCCAAATGAATGTGTAATTACTTGTTCCAACACCTGAATGAATAGACCATGGTGGTGAAAGGACCGCTTGTTCATTTTTCACAAGAAGATGACGAGTTTCTTTAGGCTCACCCATGAAGTGGAAAACCCTTGAATTTTCATCCATATCAAAGTAGAGGTAAACTTCCATACGACGGTCATGTAAATGAGCAGGCATTGTATTCCACATGTTGTTTGGCTCTAATAACGTCATTCCCATCATTAGTTGACAGCTTTGAATACCGTCTGCATGAATATATTTATAGATTGTACGCTTATTTGATTCACTATCAGAACCTAAATGAGTTGGTTCTGCATCTTCGATTGGTGCCTTTTTTGTAGGATATTGCTTATGTGCTGTAGTAGAAACAATGTAAAACTTTGCAGGATCAGAAGCATTGCTGCTTTCAAATAGCACTTCCTTGTTCCCCATACCAACATATAAGCAGTCTCTTTTATTTAAAGTATAAGCTTGCCCATCAACTAAAACTGTACCTTCAGCGCCAATGTTAATAATTCCAACTTCGCGTCTTTCTAAGAAATAGTCTGTTTTTAATGTTTCTTGATCCTCTAACTTAAGAGATTGGCTAGTTGGAATTGCCCCACCAGTTACAACACGATCATAGTGAGAGTATGTCATGTTAATTTCACCTTGAACAAAAAGTGAATCAATTAAAAAATCATTTCTTAATCTTTCCGTTGTATATGATTTAAAGTCTGTTGGATTTGTAGCGTGTCTGATTTCCATTATAAATTCCCCTTTCGAATTTGCTTTTTACTTCCTAATATAAGAACACTAAAGTGTTTATGAACTCATCCATCCACCATCAACACATAAAATATGACCGTTCACATAACTTGAAGCATCTGATGCTAAAAAGACAACAGCACCCTTTAGGTCTTCAGGTGTACCCCAGCGACCTTGTGGAATTCTAGAAGTAATATACTCATTTCGATCTTTGTTTGCACGAAGCTGTGCTGTGTTATCTGTTTCCATATATCCTGGTGCGATAGCGTTTACATTCACACCTCTACTTGACCATTCATTCGCAAGAGATTTTGTTAATCCAGCAACAGCATGTTTACTCGCTGTATATGCTGGTACTCTTAATCCCCCTTGAAATGAAAGCATGGAGGCAACATTCACAATTTTACCTGAGCCATTTTCAAGCATATGTTTACCAACTTCTCTGCATAATTGAAAAACAGAGTGTTGATTGACTTTAATTACTTCAAACCAATCATCATCGGAAAAATTTTCTGCATCAGATCTTCTAATAATTCCTGCGTTATTAACTAAAATATCAATCTTCTTTGTTAGTTTGAGAGCCTCTGACACTAATTGTCCAGCAGCGTGATCTACTGATAAATCAATGTTCAGACCATGAAATACGCCACCAACCGCTTCAATTTTTTCTTTTGTTTCAGACATATCACTCATACCGGCTCCAATAACAGTTGCTCCTGCTTCTGCTAGACCAACAGCCATTCCCTGTCCTAGTCCTCGACTTGCTCCTGTTAATAGAGCAACTTTTCCTTCTAGCGAAAAAAGTGAACCCATTTTCGAACCTCCTCTTGTACCAATATGTTCTTTATTGTTTGTTTAAGTTCATTATAGTTTGATTATAACATAAATAAAAAAGATGACAACGATTAATTGTTCGTTTTGCCATCTTTTCTTCTAATCTTTATACATTCACAAGATGTAATCGCACATGACTATGTTCTAATGTTTCTTTTATCTGTGGGTCGAGATTTGTATCTGTTACAATTTCATTTACTTCATCAAATTTTGCAAATTGTATTAGAGCAACCTTCTCAAATTTTGATGAATCAGCTAACAATGTAATATGATCAGCACATGATATGATTTGCTTTTTCCAATCAGCATGTATGCTATTAAAAACTGTTAATCCATGTTCGATTGAGATTCCTGTTGTACCGAAAAATAAACGATTCACTCTCATTCGTTTTAGCATCTCGGTTGCTTGGGCCCCCATTAAAGAAGAAGATTTATCAATTCTTGTTCCACCTAAAACCATTAATTGAACATTGCTTTTTGTAAGTAAAACATTGGCTATTTTTAAATCATTTGTAATGACGGTGATAGGAAATTCCCCAAGTAACTCTGCAATAGCAATCGTCGTACTGCCTCCGTCCATTAAGATCGTTTCATTCGGTTCAATGAGTTTGACGGCCTCTTTTGCAATCGCAGATTTTACATCACTATAACCCGATTGTCGTTCAGCAATAGGTAGCATTCTTCCTTCATCCTCTGCCAATACCGCCCCACCGTGAATTCGATTTAGAAGACCTCTTTTTTCTAACAATTCCAAATCACCGCGAATCGTCTTCTCTGTTACATCTAACAGCTTACTAAGCTCAGATACTTTTACAATCTTATTTTTATCTAGTTGATCTAAAATACGTTCATGCCGTTCCACTGCAAGCATTATATATGTCCCCCGTTATTTTCTTTATTTTACTATTATAGGACAGGATTGAACAAAAACAAACCTAGTATAAAAGGTGCATTTTACTTTTTTGAGACCTCTCATATTGTTCGTTATTGTTTTAATTTTACCTTTAATGTTTCATTTCGTAAATACAGTATATAATTTCCTTGGTTTTTTCTCTACACTTTTTTGTTATTTTAAATATACAAAAGGCTGTCTTAGCATACTTTAGAACAAGTCGTTCCATTGCGCTCCAGACACTATTGTTTTGAAAAAAATTTCAAAATAACAACCTTTTGAAGTATTTTGCATTCTATAGTTGTGTTTTCACTAAATTAGAAAAAAAATAAACGGATAAATTCCGTTTAAATCGTGAAAAACTAACATTCCCCGCATAATAAGAGGAGTTTTTCCGCTTATATGAACTTAATCTTTAGATTTAGTTAAATATAGAGAAATTAACTGGAATATATCCGCTTAAATCGGCTTCATAAGCACCTACTATACACCTTAACCGGAATTTCTCCGCCTATCAATCCCTATACCTCCACGAAAAAAGTTTATCTAACTTGAATATCCAAAAACCCACCTCTTTCACCCCAATTAATTTAGCAAAACAAAGTCGCTACTGACACTAACTTTTGTGATTCTGTTGTAAGCAATCCGAAATAGCGTGACATTTATGAAAAGCCTTGATAAGCAACAAAAAAGATACAGCCCAATTCAGTTGAGAATTGAGCTGTATCTTTTTTGTTTGCTAATTAAGTTTTTGTACTCGAAAACCGAACTACTTACTCTTAAAAGAGCGTCTTTTCTTATTAGTTATCTTAATAATAGAAGCTTTTAACAATTATACCTAAACACCTGAGTAAGACATAAATCCACCATCAACAGGTACTGTAATACCTGTTACAAAGCCTGCAGTGGTTTCATCTACTAACCAAAGCAGTGTTCCTAGTAAGTCTTCTGGTTTACCAAATCTTCGCATTGGGGTATGTGCAATAATTTTCTCAGAACGATCTGTTAAGCTGCCATCTTCATTTTTCAGTAGATTTTTATTTTGTTCAGTAAGGAAAAATCCGGGTGCTATTGCATTCACACGAATACCAGCATCAGCCATATGTACTGCAAGCCATTGGGTAAAATTGTCAATTGCTGCTTTTGCAGCGCTGTATGCTGGAACTTTAGTCATCGGTGATGGAGCGCTCATTGATGACATATTGATGATAATTGCACCTTTACGATTCACCATCTTCTTTGCAAAAATTTGTGTCGGAAGTAATGTTCCAACCATGTTTAAATCAAAAACAAAGCCAAAGCCCTCTTTTGTTAAATCAAAGAAAGTTTGCAGACCTTCCTTATTAAGGTCATCAGGGTTTAATGTTTCGTTTGTGGTCGTGCCGCTTGGATGGTTTCCCCCTGCTCCATTTATTAGGATGTCACAAATACCAAGTTCTTTTGATACGATTTCTTCCGCTTGTTTCACGCTCTCAACATCAAGTACATTACATGAAATAGAAATCGCTTCTCCACCGAGTTCTCTAATTTCGTGAGCTACTCTTTCACCTTTTTCAGCAGTTCTGTTAAGAATGGCCACTTTAACTCCTTGCCTCGCAAGTTCTTTTGCCATTGAGCGACATAAAACACCATTTCCGCCTGTGACAACAGCTACTCGGCCTTTTAATTGATCATGTATCGGTAGCATCATTAGTTCCTCCCGTGCGCTCTTTCTAATGAATCAATGCGCTCTGCAAATTCGCGTACCATCTCCGCAATATCATTAGAAGGATTTGCTCCAAGTGATCCACTACAAAGTGTTACACCGTTCGATTTACTATCTACAACGTCTAAAATCCTTCTAATATTTTCTTTATTACACACAATTCTTGGTAATCCGAAAATAGGCCATGGCGGATCATCTGGATGTATCCCCATTCTTATTCCGTTTTTCTCTGCACAAGGAATTACTTCTTTTAGAAAATATGCTAGATTTTGAAATAAATCTTCTTGTGTAACGCCCTTGTAAGCTTCAAAAAGGTCCTTTAATCGTGATAATCTTTCTGGCTCCCAGCCTGGCAATGTAAATGTTGAGTTTTTAGAAATATCTTCGACTAATTCATTTGGATCCATATCAACAACTTTTGCTTTTTCATAGAAAAGAGCTGTTGAACCATCTTCCATTTCCTTAAATAATTCTGTTCTCGTCCAATCAAAAACAGGCATGAAGTTGTAGCATATCACTTTTACACCAACTGATGCTAACTTCTCTATTGTTCTTTTATAGCTTTCAATATATTTATCTCTCGTAGGAAATCCTAGTTTAATATCTTCATGAACATTAACACTTTCAACAACATCTATATTCAATCCATATTCATCTGCTTGTTTTTTCACTTCGTTGATTTTGTCCATCGGCCATTCTTCACCAGCCGGAACATCATGAAGTGCCCACACAATTCCTTCCACCCCAGGAATTTGCTTGATCTGCTTAAGGGTAATGCTGTCATTTCCCTCACCATACCACCTAAATGTCATTCTCACATTAACTAACCTCCTAGATTGCCTGAGAGATTTCAAGCAAGGAAAATGTTTGTGTTCCATGAGCTGTTTCATTTATTTCTTCAAACGGTAAACTCTAGTTAGATACTATTTCTAGCTTCTTTTACAATCTCACAATATTGCTTTGCTAGTTTTGTTACTTCATCAAAGTTTCCTGTTTTAGCAGGCTTTGATAAATCACTACCGATACCAATCGCAACCGCCCCATTTTTAATCCATTGATCTGCATTTTGAAGGTTTACCCCACCAGTTGGCATAACAGAGGCTTGGGGAATAGGTCCCTTAATTGATTTAATAATTGAAGGATCAAATGTATTTCCTGGGAATAGCTTCACAACATCTGCTCCATATTCCATAGCTGTTTTTATTTCAGTAATTGTCATACAACCAGGCATGTATGGAATTTGATATCTATTACAAAGCATGGCTGTATCTTTATCAAAACATGGACTGACAATATACTCAGCACCCGCCAAAATAGCAATTCGAGCAGTCTCACTATCAAGCACACTTCCTGCACCAAGAATTAATTCATCTGAATGAAATTTTTCTTTTAACGATTGAATTACTTCAGTTGCACCTGGCACAGTTAATGTTACTTCAATTGCTTTAATGCCACCTTCAATACATGCATTTGAAATGCTTACTGCTTCTGTTTCATCTTCTGCACGAACAACAGCAACAACGCCCGATTCTACAATTCTATTTAAAATATCAAGTTTTTTTATCATATGTTTTTGTTACGAGTGTATCGTAACTTCCTCCTAACTTATTTATATTTTATTCTTGCATAGTTACCTCTCAATAAAATCCCTTTCACCTAATCTAATTTGAATATCTTCCAAATAAGGAAGCCCTTCATTATCTCCTGAAACACCAACAACCATTGATCCAATTGTATTTGCAAAGTGAAGAATTTTTTCTAATGACCAATTTTGCAGAACACCATAAACAAAGCCTGCATCAAAACCATCACCAGCACCTACTGTATCAACAACCTTTTTTGGTGGAACAGGAGGAGATTCTACTGTTTTTCCATTATGATAGCCAATTGAACCTTGATCACCTTTTTTAATCGCAACATATGAAATACCCATATTTATTGCTTTTTCAATAATTTCATTTTCATCTGTAGTTCCTAACAATAGGTCAGCTTCTTCAACACCTGTTAAGAAAATATCAACAAATGGAAGAATCTCTGTTAAAACCTCTTTTGCTCTTTCTTTACTCCAAAGCTTTAAGCGAATATTTGGATCAAATGATATAAGTAAATTATGTTGTTTAGCTAAAGTAATCGAACGTTTTATAATTTCCACGTTTTTCTCATCAATTGCCGGAAATACTCCAGTGATATGAAGAACCTTTGTATTCTCAAAATATGAATCTGTTAAACTTTCAGGTGTTAACGTTAAAGTTGGAGACTTCATACGGTAATAAAACGTTCTCCCTGTTCCATCCTCCAGCACCTCTTTAAAATTAACGGATGTTGGATAACCATCAACTAGTTTTACTTGTGAAGTATCAATTCCTTCTCCACGAACAAAGTGTTGAATATAGCGACCAAACTCGTCATTACCTAATCGACTGATCCATCCTGCCTGTAAGCCAAGTCTTGCACAACCAATTGCGAAGTTTAGTTCTGCTCCTCCAACATTTCGTTCATACGTATGAACAAAACGCATTGGCCCCTTTGCACTTGGATTCATCGTAATCATCGCATCACCGATTGTAATAATATCTTTCATTACCAATTCACTCCTTTGTTTTTGATGAACAAGAATTTCTAATCACAAGTTCAGGTTCAAAACGATATACTGTGGTTTCCTCTTGATATTCAGGATCCTTAATTTTATTTAACAGTAACTCTGCAGCTCTTTTCCCCATGTCAAAGGTTGGCTGAGCAATTGTTGTTAATTGTGGGGTGAAAAAACTAGCAAATGAAACATCATCAATACCGATAATGGCTAAATCTTCTGGAATAGATACATTATTTTCCTTTGTAAACTTTAAGATTTCCATGAGAGTTAGATCATTCCCGGCAATAATTGCTTGTGGCGGACATTCCAGAGAGAGCATCTCCTTTAAGCCTTGTTGAATATGATGAAGATCAAGAGTGCTTATATATTCTTCATTAAAATTTAAATTGTTTTCTTGTAATGCTTTTTTGTATCCATTGATTCGCTCAATACGTGGTGAAACATGCCTTGAAATAGATGTTGTCATGATCCCTATTCGTTCATAACCATTGTCAACTAAATGGTCAACAGCCATTTTGATAGCCTTTTCATTATTTAGCATAATTGTGGATGCTGGAATTTCTTCTACAACTCGATCAAAAAACACAAGTGGGTACTTTCTTTTCATCAAGCTTTTATAAAGATCGATATTTCCGCCAGTTGGGAAAATGATTAGACCGTCCACCTGTTTTGCAATTAGCATTTCAATGTAGTTTTTTTCCTTTTCTGGTTCATCATCGGCATTGCAAACAATGATATGAAATCCCTGTTCATTACATATATCTTCAATTGCTCGTATAACTTGAGTTGAAAACGTGTGCAAAATATTTGCCACGATCACCCCTATTGTTGAGGTGGACTTTTGCTTTAAGCTTCTAGCAACAATGTTCGGCTGATAGCCTAATTCTTCAATTGCTTGACTTATTCGCCCTTTCGTTTTTTCGCTCATATAATCATAGCGTTTGTTTAAATATTGTGAGACGGTACTTTTTGATACATTTGCTTGTTTGGCAACATCAGAAATCGTGATCGCTTTCATTTTTCTCTCCAATACAAAATCGAATTACCTAATTATAAACCGATTTACTAAACCGGTTTAGTTTTTAACTACTTTGAATTATACGACATTTATATGTAACCATCAAGAATTGATTTTTATTGTTTTGTTCAAAAAAGGTGTAGCTTTTATAGCCTACACCTTTTCATACCTAATCATTTACCACACTACTATTTAAGAAACTTGTTAATTCTTTTTCCCTTCTCTTTGAAACCAGAATATAAAGAAAGTCACCTGACTGAATTTTTGTCTCCCCATGAGGTGTTACCAAGTCTCCATTCCTGATGATGGCATTGATAAGTACCTCTTTAGGAAACTTTATGTCCTTTAACAGCTTATTTGTAATAATAGACGTTTCACTTACTTCAAATTCAACAATTTCTGCATTAGCTTTACCAATTGAAACAAGTTCCAATGAATGTGGTGCCTCTACTTTTTTAGGACCATTCAGCCCTAACTTATTTGCTATCAACGAAATCGTAGAGCCTTGTATTAAGGCAGATGTTAACACAACAAAGAAGACAACATTAAAAATTAGCTGACTGTTTTCCAGACCCATCGTCATCGGAAACGTTGCAAGCACAATTGGAACTGCACCTTTTAAGCCTGCCCAAGACAGAAATACTTTCTCCTTATTCGTAAATCCTAATTTTATTGTCGAGAGAAAAACTGCTACTGGTCGAGCAATAAAAATTAAAATAATAGCCAATAAAAGACCTTTAAAAATAATATAAGTATTTAAAAACTGTGATGGAAACACTAACAATCCTAAAATGATAAACATTAAAATTTGCATCATCCACGCAAAGCCTTCGTTAAACCTGAAGATTGAGTGACGGTAAGTTAAATCTCCGTTTCCTATCACAAGTGCTGCAATATAAACAGCTAACAGCCCACTTGCACCAATAATGTCAGTTAAGCTATATGTTAATAGTGAAAAGGCTAAGGCAAAGATCGGATAAAGACCACTTGAATCTAAATTGATTTTATTGATTGCAAACCCTGCAAACTTACCAAAAAGAAGACCCATCACTAATCCAGCACCCATTTGCCAAATAAATGAACCTATTAACAACAAGTATGAAGAATTATCCACCGTCATTAACTCAATAATAGATAATGTAAGAAACATTGCCATTGGATCATTTGTTCCAGATTCCGCTTCAAGTGTTGAACTTAATCTATCACGTATATTTTGTCCCTTTAATACGGCAAATATCGCCGCAGCATCTGTTGAACCAACAATTGCTCCAAATAAAAATCCTTCAAGCCAGCTTACATCAAAGATTAGTTTTGCCGCTATTGCAACAACAATTGTCGTAAGCAAAACCCCAATTGTTGCAAGAGATAACGAGGGAACTGTCACAGCTTTAACTGATGACCATTTTGTTTGTAATCCACCTTCAAACAGAATGACAACTAAAGCAAATATCCCGATTAATTGTGTTAGCTCAGGATTATCAAAATGAATTAGACCTAACCCATCACTACCCATAATCATTCCGACCATCAAGAATAGAACAAGAGCAGGAACACCCAATCTTGTTGAAAATTTAGTCGTTAGTACTCCTAGAATTAATAGCACCGCTGTGAAAAAAATAAAATATTCTATATTTATATGCTCCAAAACCTAACTCCTCTCTTTGGTGTGAAATACATCTAATTGTTTTTAATTTAAGTACAATACCTTTATTATAATATTTTGCCCCACAAAAAACATGAATGACGCTGTTTATTGTAAAACAAATTAGCATAGACATGAAAAAGCCTGGAATAGTTGGAGAAAATACCTCCTTATTCCAGGCTTTTTTATATTCTACTATTTATTGTTCAACTAATTCCTCTACTGCCGCTTCTAGACCAAGCTGTGCTGCAACTACTTTTTCTAGTGTAGATTGTGGGTTTTTCAATGCTTCTTTGGCAGTTTGTAATGCCTTATGAAATACTTTCCAGCTTTCCTTTGTGTAATCTTTATGGTTTTTATCTTTATGTGTATCATACAGTTTCTGCAATTCTTCCTTATTTACTTCCACTTTATTTTTACCTTTAATAACATCAATACCATCTAAAGTAAATGTACCGCCTTTAACAACAATTTTTGCTGTATGCTTTGTATCTTTAAGGCCTCTGATGTGATAAGAGTTTAGTCTGTCTCCCTTTGCATAAATTCTGAAATCTTCTTCAATCAGAAGCTCATCAATATAAACATCGATTAAAGCATCTGGAGTAGCACCAAATAAGTTAAAGCCGGACCCTTCAAAATGAAAGATCATGCTACTCTTAGCGCTATTCGCTTCAGGAGTACTATAAATGTTCACTCCTCTGTAATCCATAAACGTCTCTTTGCGTTCATTATCTTTTAATGATACTTTCAATGTGTGTTGTTTTTCTTCAAGTCCTCTTACAGAATACCTTACGCCTGTTTTAGGATCGACAGCAAAGTCACCTACATCTACTCCATCAAGCTCGAAATTATAAAGTGACTTCTCTCCAGTTCCTGCAAGATAGTCAATGCCTGATCCTGTAAAATTGATTAAGATATAAGGATCATCATCGAAATTCGCCCATGCATTCGTATTGTTAGATCCCCAAGCATTGTTTTTTCTAAATGCATAAACAGTGTTTTCGTTATTCCCTATTTCTGCTTCATCAGATATTTTAACAATATCACTTGGTCCCATATTCTTAACTGCTAATACCGGATCAGTTGTTGTAATTTCAGCTTTCGTGAAGCTAGTATACTTTTCTTTAGAAACGACTTTAAGTGTGTGTTCTTTATCCTCAAGATTTTCTGCAGACCAAACCATTTGAGTTATTGAACTGTTATTTAAGTAATTTGCCTCTCCTACTAGCTCTCCATCAAGGTAAATATCTGCTGTTCCATTTGATGGATTTGTCTCACCAAATAACCTTATTTCAGTCCCTTTAAATGTTATTTCGAAAGAATCACCTTCTGATCCCCAAGTGTTAGAACCGTTTGATGACCAGCTACCTGAATAAAACACCTTGTTTAACGTCCCCTGAACACTTGTCGAATCTCTGAAACCTACTGTTACCCCATTCCAAACCGGAATATCTGTACTCGCTGTCATTTGTGTACGGTTAAAATGAGCGTAACCAGCTTGAGTATAGTTCCAGTCACCAACATATCCAATCGGGTTCAATGAATCAGAATTTTTAAAAGCTTCTTCCTCTGTATCATATCTCTTACCTTGTGCACTGTCATATTTGTCTGATTGATACGTATAACCTTTTATTGGATCAACACGTAAATTATCGATTAAAGTTTCGTAATAACCAGAACCTAATGCTACTCTACCAGCCATTACAGTTGAATCTTCATCCGTAAACGAGTCAATTTCAGCACCATCTAAATAAAGTGTAAACTCGTTTTCTTTTGCTTCAAACGCTAGGTTATGCCACTCTTTATTATTGAAACCTTTAATTGTTCCACTTTTTTCAACTTTACCAAGCTTCAGGATTTCATAACGACCATCAGAAAATACTCGTGCATTGTATGGGGCATGTGAATCTGCTCCACCAGCTTTTACTTGACGCACACCTATAAGCGCATAATTACTTCTACCTTCTACTTCAGGTGTATGAGTATCTAGTAAAAAGTCATAAGAAACCTTATAGTTAACCCAACGATGATCACCTATCGTCGTATTAGGATTACTTGTTGATGCTGAACCGTCTCTACCACCCCAAACGGCCCAATCTGCTCCGATGGTATCAGGTGTCATCATCTGTTGCAGCATATTACCATGTTTTTTGCTGTCTGGAATATTCAATTCAACACGTTCGGCACTTCCACTCGTTTTCTGTTTTGTTGCATTCTGAACAACTTCAAAAGCTCCAATTTGATCTGTTGTATATCTTGGTGTTCCTCCACGACGCTCAACATAATTTCTGCCTTTTTCATCAACAGGATAGTTTTTATATTCAAAATCATCCTTGTAAGGTAAAGGTAAAATCGTGTCTTTTGAAACATCAACAGGCTCTGATTCATATTCAAAATCTTTTACTTCAGATTCTCTATCTAAAGTTGAAATCGTTACGATAGAATAAGGCTTCACTTCAATTTCATATTCTCCGTCCTTTGGTGTGACAGTATTGATATGCTTAAACCAATTAGCATCATAACTTTGTCCATCGTCTGCTCCTCGTGTTTCCCAAACATAAATCGGTGCATCTTCTTTTCCATTTAGGTTTTGGGCTTTTATTTTATATTTGCGAGTTTCTTTCGTGTTATTGGCAAACACTGTTGTATAATCAGCTGATTCTGGATCTTTTAACGTTAAATAGTTATGAGTACTAGTGTCAACGTCTACTCCACCATCAAAAAAGTTACCGTCACTAAATGACGCATCTTTCACATACATCCACCGCTCGTTTTCAGGTGTAGAATGGTCATCATAACCTACAAAATTCATAACATGACGGACTCCTTGTAATCCTCCATCAATTTCATAGAAGCCTGACCACGGATCATATGCACTAATAAGATGCTTTGGATTATACTGAGAGCCTTCATAGAATGCTGCAACAGAAGGTTGAAAATCAAATGAAACAGCGTTTAGTGGGTTATTCGTTGCTCCTGTCCATGAATAGACCGAAATAATTCGCGATGTAACATCAATGATTCCAGCCTTTCCTCCAAGTCCTTTGTAGTTTGGCTCCATATTTTCACGATAACGGGCATTAATCATTGGGGCAATTCCCTCTGATACCCAAACTTCCTTAGGTTTCTTTCCATCATTAATCAGTTTATTTTGCAATTGTGTTAGTTCATTTGAGCCTGTTAAACCATAATGAGAACTAATCACATCAATTTCATCAATCAAATCTGGATGTTCAAGCAATGTACGACTAATTGTCGATGTATCACGATAACCATCAGCAGCAACTAGTTTAATATGTTTATAATCACTTTCGTAATTCGGCTCTTCTTTCATTTTTGAAGTAAAGTATTTAAGCCACTCAAGTTCAATTTTTCCATTGTTATTTTGTGCACGTTCATTTTGGGAGATACCAACATAATCCAGCTTGAAGCCATACTCTTCATACACAGCATCAATCGTTTGTTTATACCATTGATATCGATTCTCGTAATTTCCTGCTGAAGCACCGTTCCAAGAAAATCGTGGCTCCCCCCAACGCAAAATTTCAACTGTAATATCTTCGTTAATCGATTTTGCATCAGCAGCAAATTGAAATCCTGCCCCTCTCAGTACATTAGCAGGCTCATCCTCATATCTCATAGTCGCAGGCTCAGTTCCGGATGAAGAGTTCACATCTCCACCTAACTCTACCTTCACATGCGCTAAACCAGCTCCTGTGTTTTTATTAAAAAGTTTATTCATTATTTCCCAGTATTCTTTAGGATGTTCTTCCTTGTAATCTAACATTAAACGAGATGTATTATTTGCTGTAACTGCTCCAAATCCTTTGAATCGGTTATGTTCATCTACCTTTGTTCCATCGATTGTAATTGTTTTAGTGATGACTTCTGCTTTAGCTTCATTAGTATTCATAAATACACCTGAACCCAAAAGCATAGAGGCGACACAAGATATCCCAATAAGTTTCTTAAATGTTTTTCTCTTCAAAATGCATGACTCCTTTCTGAAAATGAATGGGAGTAATAAATTTAGTCTCTCCTTCTTTAGTAGAAAAATAGTTTCATTTTTTATAGACCATCGAAGCTGTTTATGTATGGCTTCACTAGTAGAGATTAGTAGAGGTAATAGTGGGAGATATGATGGACTAACTATTATGAAACCTTTTTTGATCCCTCCTTTTATGTGAGATGGATATGTTAGCTGTATTGGGGTTTGGTTTCCAATATCAGTTCTAACCTGTTTTAGAAAGTCAGATTAGGAGTAGTGTTTTATTATGTTAGCGTTTTCATTATTTCACATAATTGATTGTTTTTAATGACACTATCTTTACTTGATTTAGTGTTATTTTTACATTATTTATAAGTGCAACACCATAGATAGCTTTCTTGCTTTGATGATTGTCTCTAGGTCAGTGATTATGAAGACCATCTCTCTACAAATTCAACCACACAACGGTCTTCATTCCCTCTATGAAGACCATCTCTCTACGAATTCAAACACATAACGGTCTTCATTCCCTTTATGAAGACCATCTCTATACGAATTCAACCACATAACCGTCTTCATTCCCTCTATGAAGACCATCTCTCTACAAATTCAACCACATAACCGTCTTCATTCCCTCTATGAAGACCATCTCTATACAAATTCAACCACATAACCGTCTTCATTCCCTTTATGACAACCATCTCACCACTAAACCAGCCACCTGATAGTCTTCATTCAAAAAAACAAAAAAGCTTCAACTCCCAACCCAGGAATTAAAGCTTTTTTATAACTACCTAATGATGATGCTCCCCACCACCATCCTCTACTACAGCACCTTTCTGAAGAAACTCTAGCTCACTTTCCGAAAGTTCCCCAACAATAAACTGTTTTTGAGGCATAATGATTGAATCATTGCTACTCGCATGAACTTTAATAAAATACAGCCCTTCACTATCTAATTTTTTACTTAACTGATAAGTTCCATTTCCTACTTCTTCAGCTTGCTCCATTTCAAATTTAACAGATCCATCTTGCTTCCATATTTCAAAGTGAACATAGTCTGCTGAAACTACTTTTTCTTCACCCTGAGTAAGAACAACTTGAAATGTTGTATCACTATTTGTTGAAAGAGAATCTCGAATGATAATATCTGCTACCATTGGCTCTTCTTCTTTATACTGCTTCGCAACATCTTGTTTTAGCTCCAGTGAACATGCACTGAGTATTAACATCATAAAAGGAAGCAACAGGATAGCTTTAAATTTCTTCACGGTCACAACACCCTTACTTGTCAAATTATGCATTTAAAAACCTCTTCACAACAGGTATTCTTTGAATGATCAGCAGGTCAATGATCCATACGGCGATTATGGACAAACCAACAAGTGGGAACAAAATACTTAATCCAATGATTAACACAAAAAATGGTCCCATCTTGAACATTCTTGGTGACTTTGGTGCACCCATTTCCTTTTTAGGCTTTCTCTTCAGCCATAAGTAAAACCCGCTAGCCACAACAAGGATAATGCCTAAACAAATGAAAAGACTTAAAAGTTGGTTAAGAAACCCAAATTGAGTTCCTTTATGCAAGGTAATTCCCAGTGCAACCATCTTACCGACAAAACCATAGTGATCATAGCGATAATCTGCTAGAACTGCTCCTGAGTATTGATCAATATGAATCGTAGCTTCATCCTGCGCTTTCGGAGGATAGGCCGACAACGTATATACCCCTTCTTTATCACTTGGAATGTTAATTGTATAAGTTGGATGCATTCCTTCTCGACTTGCAATGTCCACAACATCGTCGATCGAAAGTGGAATAAAGCCTTGCAGATCTGATTTTGGTACATCCATGGTTTCAGCTGCCCACGGTACATCTGCTACATCCTTTGTTTGGATGGTTGATGTTGGAGCACTCCCTACCCAAACAGAAGGTGGATAACCCGTCCCAGCATTTGTTGCAATGGTTTGGAAATTAGTACCCCAGAATCCTGACCAAGGTAAGCCTGTTAAAATTAAAAATAACATGCCTGCTGTTACCCAAAAAGCTGGAACAGCATGTAAATCTCTTCGGAAAATCTTTTTTCCCTTATTAAATCTAGGTATCAATACACCAGCTAAATCTTGTTTCTTTTTTGGAAACCATAAATAAAGTCCAGTTACAATAAGAACAATTGCCCAGCAAGCAGCTAACTCAACTATTCGGTCACCTACTGTCCCAGCCATTAACTCACCATGAATTTCCTCAATTCTATTCATAATCCTGTCTTCACTATTTAACTCTCCGATTACCTCTGCAGTGTACGGATTAACAAACACTGTCAAAGTTTCATTATTAGATGAAATCGTTACTTCACTTGATCTTAAATCACTTTCACCTGGACGATATTTACTCACAACAGCATCAGGATACTCATTTTTCACTGTCTCAATTTGCTGTGTTGCTGATATTTTCTCGCCTTGTGGATTTACCTCGTAATATTCCTGATAAAGCATTTGCTCAATCTGAGGTTTAAATAAATAAACGGCTCCTGTAATTGCTAATATCATTAGAAAAGGGGCAAAAATAATCCCCGCATAAAAATGCCATCGCCAAACAGTCTTGTAAAGGGATGGATTTGTCTTCTTTATCGTTTGCTTCTTTGTTTTAATTGGGACTGTTTCCATTTAAACAAACTCCTTCTTTTCCTTGAATGATTCATTAATCTAAAGAAAGAATAACGGCAAATTGTGTGGAAAGAATGAAGTTTTTATCTTTTTTGATCTATTTTTCCCCAATGAAAAAGGAGTTGCTACAACAACTCCTTTTTCATTGGGTGATAGTATTAGTAAAGTTTTTCTCAAAAATCTATAATGTTTTTACCATATGAAGTGTCTGCCATACTGGATCATCCTCGGCTAGTATCTCATTGTAACCTTGAGATTTCCAAAAAGGAATTGCACCAGGCAGGAAGGGGTGAGTATGAAGATACAACGAATGATATCCTACGCCAAGACCGAAACTAGTTGCTACATTTGATAATTCTGTACCAATACCATACCTTCGATAATCGGGATCAATATAGCATTTTACAATTTCAGCTGCTTTCGTAAGAGGATAAGTTTCACTTAATTGATGAAATCGACCGTCGTAGGGGATTACTCCGATGGATCCTATGATATTCCCATCCTCAGCAACAACCGTAAAAAATGCAGCATGATCAGGCTGAATATAATAGTTTTCAAAATGGAGAAGATCTTGAGGAAGCTTTTCATGATCTAACATAGGAAAAAGCTCTTTCCGCATTTTCATAACAAAGTCTATTACAAGGGAATAATCTCCTTCTTGAAGTTTATTAATTTTATAGATAGGACTTTTATTCATTTCACTATTTCCCCTTTTTAGAGACTTTTAATATGTTAAATATTATAAACAAATAGCTTTTTAAACAACAACTCATTTTTCACATAATATCTTTCTTTAAATAAAACAATTATGATCT